>JAJFMM010000139.1 GCA_021772165.1 Chlamydiota bacterium
CGCCCATTCCACCCATGCCCCCCATCATGCCACCCATACCTCCCATTCCACCCATATCCATGGAAGGGCCTGCAGGAGATGCGTTCTTATTCTTAGGCTCAGGCTTATCGGTTACAATCGCTGCGATCGTAATCAACATTCCGGAGATCGAAGCCGCATGAGTCAGTGCACTCTTTGTCACAAGTACGGGATCGAGCACGCCATCTTTAATGAGATCGGAGAATTCGTCTGTAAGACCGTTATAGCCAATAGAACCCTCTTTTTCGGCTACTTTTTCAGCAACCCACTGACCATTTTTTCCGCAGTTTGTTGCAATAGCAGTCAATGGAGCATAAGCAGCTTTGCGGATGATTTCGACACCAATGGCCTCATCGCCTTTTAATTTGAGGGCATCGAGAGCTTTGCAAGCTCTGATTAGCGCAACGCCTCCACCAGGAACAATCCCTTGAGCAATAGCTGCTCGGGTTGCATGGAGAGCATCTTCAATACGCGCTTTTTTCTCATTCGCTTCTGCTTCAGTCATTGCACCGACATTTACAACAGCAACACCACCCGAGAGTTTTGCAAGACGCTCTTCAAGCTTTTCGCGATCGTAGTCAGAAGTAGACTCAGCTATCTCAAATTTAATCTGAGCAATACGCTTTTGCACTTCTTTAGCGTTGCCTGCTCCATCGACGATCGTTGTATTGTCTTTGCTGATCTTAATCACTTTGGCGCTACCGAGCATCTCTTCGCCGGCATTTTCCAGAGTGTATCCCACCTCTTCAGAAACAACGACAGCTCCTGTTAATATAGCAATATCGTCCAGCATTGCTTTGCGTCTGTCGCCAAAGCCAGGAGCTTTGACTGCACAAACCGGCATGCCGCCTTTGATCTTGTTCACGACGAGAGTCGCTAGAGCATCTCCATCTACATCCTCTGCAATAATCAGAAGAGGTTTAGTGCTTTTTTCCAAAAACTTTTCGAGAATGGGCACGATCTCTTTGGTTGTAGAGAGCTTTTTGTCTGTGATGAAAATCGAAGGGTTTTCCAACTCTACGCTCATCTTTTCTGCGTCTGTGATGAAGTAGGGAGAGATATAACCTTTGTCGAACTGTAATCCTTCCACAACTTCAAGAACCGTCTCGATCCCTTTCGCTTCACCAATAGAGACAATGCCATCCGTACCGACTTTTTGCATCGCTTCACCGATGATCTCTCCGATAGCCGGATCATTATTAGCTGAGATGGTGGCGATTTGACGGATCTCTTCAGGAGACTTTACCATCGTTGCCATTGCATCGAGCTCAGCAGTCAATGCAGCGACAGCTTTTTCAATACCGCGCTTGAGACACATAGGATTGGCTCCGGCAGCTACGTTCTTCACGCCTTCGCTGAAGATCGATTCAGCAAGAACAATGGCAGTAGTCGTTCCGTCGCCGGCAACCTCAGAAGCTTTTGAGGAAGCTTCTTTAACAAGCTGGGCTCCGAGATTCTCAAATTTGTTTTTCAGTACGATCTCTTTAGCAACGGTTACTCCGTCCTTTGTCGAAACGGGCGTTCCATGCTCTTTAGCGATGACAACATTGCGTCCTTTAGGTCCCAATGTAACGATAACAGTTTTTGCAAGAGTTTTAACGCCCTTGAGAATGGACTTGAGAGCTTCTTCATTAAATTGCAGCATTTTTGACATGAGCTTTTTCTCCTTTATGATAGTACTGCGAGGAGATCATCCTCGGATAGAATTAAACTTTCATCTTGAACTTCTGTTCCCGAATAGGAAGAGAAGAGAACCTGATCACCAACGTTTAGATCGAGGGGATGGCAGCGGCCTTTGTCATCTGTCCTTCCTGGACCAACAGCTAGAACCGTTCCTTGACGAGGTTTTTCCTTTGCGGTATCCGGCAGAAGGATGCCTCCTTTTGAAGTAGTAGCTTCATTGCGCTTTACAAGGACACGATTGCCAAGAGGCTTTAATTTGTTTTTTTCCATAGACACTCCAAAAGAATCAGTTGATTTGATTTTGTGAAACATCCTAGGCAGCGTCTGATTCCTTGTCAAGAGCTTATGAGCAAAAACTAGCAATCCGAGAAATGAATTGCTAAATCATACTCAACTCTTCGCATCCACAAGAGTTCCCTTTTAGCTAACGCCCCCCATCCAGACGAATATTGAATCTGATCGAAAAAAATATTTGCCTTATCGCTTTACTTTTTCTTACCTTCATGTGCACACTTTCTTCATTTAATTCGTGATGAATCACACAAACAACAGGAAGGATATGCGCAAAGTAACGCAGATATTATTTTTGATTTTCGGTTTTTTTTCATGCTCTGCTAATGCATCTGATACAACTGAACCCCTTGGGGTCTCTCACCCCGTACAGATTTTTACTCTTCCTAAATCAGGCACCTGGCTAATACAAAAAATAATGCACCAGTTGTCGATCAATTACCAAACTGCCCATTTGACCGACGAACAAAATAATTCATATTCATTCAGCGGAAGAAGGGTTATAAACATAAGAGATTTGAGAGATTTTTTTTCTTCATTAAGAAGTTTCTCTAACAAAGTTATTGAAAAAGGAATACGCACTGGCATAACACATGGTGGGTTTAATCCCGTTGATCAATGCGAAGAATGGATGTCCATGTCTGCTGATCAGCAGTTAATGGCCTTAATCACGCTAAGCGAACCCATCCCTTTGCCGAAGCTTATCATCTTGAACAGTATTATCGTGGCTGACACTCAAGTACAACAATCCCATTATGACCCTAGCATTCTAATAACTAAATTCGAATCTTGGATTGGCGAAAAAGGCGGAGGAAGTTTTTCGGAATTCTCAACAACATTAGAAAAAACCTTAAACCACTTTGGAAGTTCCATCGAACAAGAAACGATAAATCATGTTTACCAAAACTATTACGGAGACACCGCTACCTTTGACAAAGGACAGATAGGGCGATGGAAAGAGGATTTCAAGGCTGAGCATATTGCAGCATTTAAAGAACTATGGAACAACTATTTGATCAATTGGGGATATGAAAGCGATGCAAACTGGTAGTTTTCTCTCCCTATGAATACTGAGGGAGGAGGTATTGCTTGCGTTTGGCGCGAAACTCCTCTCTCTCTTTGCTCTGGAAGTTGATCAACTTCCAAGCAGGATATTTTTCTTCCATCAAGATGCGTAAAATGGCCTCCGTTCCATTGGCTTTATGAAATGGATCTTTATCTCCCGACTTCGCTAGTCGCATCGCCAATTCTTTTGGATAGAGGCTTTTTAACATACCGATCAGAAGATACTGAACGGAGAGAGGTCGATAGAGAAGATGGTCTGTGATTCGGATCAGAACGCCCTGACAGCTCTCCCCTTTGTAGAGTCCATAGAAAGGCTTGAAATAGAAGGGAACAAAGTACACTCCGGGTAGATTCTGCGCATTGAGTGCTTCGGCATATTTTTTAGCATTGATCCATGGGGCACCGGCTATTTTAAAAGGAAGAGTATAGCCAACTCCAATATTGAGAATTTTCAACTGCCCGAGAGGCCCTGTGGTTGGGTAGAAAAAAGGAGTATCCTCTTCGGGAATGTAGGGACTCGGTGGCATCCAGGAGAGCCCTGTATCTCGAAAACTCATAGACCTTTTCCATCCCTTCATCGGAACGATCTTGAGTTTGCAGCTGATGTTATACTCTTTATTGAAAAACTGAGCTAACTCGCCGATTGTCATGCCGTGGCAATAGGGGACATTGATGTAGCCGATAAAGGAGCGCCACTTTTCTTCGAGCATCGGCCCATCGATTGTTTCGCCATTGATGGGATTAGGTCTATCGAGCACGATCACCTCTATGCCTCTTTTGGCAGCCTCTTCCATGGCATAAAAAAGAGTGGAGGGATAGGTATAAGCTCTCGCACCTACGCATTGAATGTCATAAATGAGGACATCGATCTCTTTAAGCATCGCCTGTGTCGGGCGGCGAGTCTCTCCATGAAGACTATAAACGGGCAAGTGAGCCCACTTTCCATTTTCGACTGTCTCTTCAGCATAGGCTTGGCCATCGATTCCATGTTCAGGACTGAAAAGCGCTACAATTTGAAGATCCGGATGATCGAGAAATAGCTGAATTGTTGGGCGGAGATGTCGATCTATGCCAGTATGATTCGTAACGATTCCGATTCTTTTGCCCACTAAATCTTGATCGTGTTTTTCTTCAAAAAATACTTCAACGCCGGGAGTCACCTCTGCTTTGGCGAAAAGAGGCATTGTGCAAAAGAAAAGTAGAAGAGAAAAAATCCAGCGCATACTCCATATATAGTGCACCTCAAAATCTTTTGTGCAAAGAATCTGTTTGTGCTATAGATACAAATGTTTCATATAGACGCGTTATTGGGGGAATCATGGCAGCCGAATCTGCATATATAGAAGAGGCCTTTGAGATACTCGACTCTGTCCGTGATAAACCGCAGACATTGCAAGAGAGAAAGAGGCTGAGCTTTGATTTAGCTGCGCTGATGCTGCGCGAGGCTGTTCGCACAATGACGCGCCAGGAAAAATCCGTCCAAGAGCAGCTCTCTCGCATGATGGAAGATCCTGTAGGCAAGGCGTTCACGACAGCGATGACAGACCAGTGTTTCCGCAGCACGAACAACTGGCGCGTCGCCGACCAGCTGATTCACCTACTCAATCAGTATGGAGTGCCTCAATACCTAGATTGGTTCAAGCGATCGGAACTGTATGCTTTTCGATCTCTGGGATCCAAGCTTGCGCAATTTCTCGTTCCCCTTGCTACGGCATCTTTGAGAAGTGAAACGTCGCGCGTTATTCTACCAGGTGAATCGGAGCCTCTCAACAAGCACATCCTCGAACGCAAAGCCCAAGATGTACAGCTCAATTTCAATCACCTAGGGGAAGCCATTCTCAGTGAGAGCGAAGCTAAAAAGAAACTTCAGACCTATCTAGATGATCTATCGAATCCCAATATCGACTACATCTCCGTCAAGATCTCTACCATTTTCAGCCAGATTAATCTCATCGATTTTGCTGGAACGGTTGATGGAATCTCAGAGAGGCTTCGCCTTCTTTACCGCGCGGCCATTGCCCATCCTTTTACCGATAAGGAAGGAAAGCAGAGGAGTCGATTCATCAATTTAGACATGGAAGAGTACCGCGATCTGAATCTTACTGTTGCTGCCTTTCTCAAAGTACTCGACGAGCCGGAGTTTTTTGATTATTCCGCAGGTATTGTACTGCAAGCCTATCTACCCGATTCCCATGAGTTTCAAAAGAAATTGACAGAGTGGGCTAAAAAGCGCGTCCAAAGCGGCGGAGCTCCCATCAAAATCCGTATTGTCAAAGGCGCAAATCTCGCACTGGAACAGTTCGAAGCCTCCCTTCGCGACTGGGAACAAGCTCCCTATCCTTCTAAAATTGAAGTAGACGCCAACTATAAGAGAATGGTGATCTATGGCTGTATTCCGGAAAACGCTAGAGCCGTTCGGTTGGGAATCGCGAGCCACAATCTTTTCGACGTCGCTTTCGCCATGCTGATCCGCCTCGAAAATGGGGTAGAAGCGTATGCAGAGTTTGAGATGCTCGAGGGGATGGCAGACCACATTCGCCGAGTCGTCCATAAATTAGCCGGCGAGATGCTCCTTTACTGTCCGATTGCCACGAAAGATGAGTTTCAGCATGCGATCGCTTATCTGATTCGCCGTCTCGATGAGAATACCGGGCCTGAAAACTTCCTTCGCCATGTCTTTGGCCTCAAGCCGGGAACAGATACTTGGGATGCACAAACTACGCTCTTTTCTCAAAGCTGTGATGAGATCGAATCGGCCAGCTTAAAACCTCGTCGTAAACAAAACCGCCTACTCCATCATGATGAGCCTGACCTGCACCATCCGTTTGAGAACGAAGCTGATACTGATTTCTCTTCTGACGAGAACCAGCGCTGGGCGCTCGATATCCTAAAAACCTGGAAAGAGTTGAAGCATAAACCCATTCCTCTGGTCATCGATGGAAAAGAAGATCAAGCCAATGAAGAGGGTATTGGGACCAGTCCTTCTGCCCCGGGCAAAACTCTTTATCACTACGCAAAAGCCACAAAAGAGCATATAGACAAAGCGCTTGCATGCGCAAAGAAGCATCAGAAAGAGTGGTCTTCTACCAGCGTTGAGCATCGCAGTATGCTGCTTGCCAAAGCCGCACAAAAAATGCGAGAGCGACGATCTGAGCTCACGGGAGCTATGGTTGTCGATGCAGGCAAAACTATCTTTGAGGCTGATCCCGAGATCTCTGAAGCGATCGATTTCGCAGAATATTACCGCCGTCAGATGGTTCGGATGTCAGAGATGAGCGACATTAGCTGGAAAGCAAAGGGAACGATCCTCGTTACGCCTCCCTGGAACTTCCCCTGCGCCATACCGGCCGGCGGACTTTTGGCTGCACTTATTACGGGAAATTGTGTGCTCTTCAAACCCTCCTCCGAGGTCATTCTGATTGCCTGGCATCTCGTCAATGCTCTCTGGGATGCTGGAATTCCAAAAGAAGTCCTTCAGTTTGTACCTTGCTCCGGTGCCGGCGTCGGCAGCGATCTCATCACCGATACAAGACTCGATTGCGTAATTCTGACAGGAGGAACTTCAACGGCGCGTAAATTCCTTGAACTGCGCCCGGGACTCGATCTCGCTGCTGAAACTGGCGGTAAAAACGCCCTGATCATCACGGCTCTTGCCGATCGCGACCTCGCCATCAAAGATCTTGTTCAATCTGCTTTTGGACATAATGGTCAAAAGTGCAGCGCCGCCTCTCTGGCTATCCTCGAAGCTGAAGTTTACGACGATCCCCACTTCCTCAGTAACCTTAGGGAAGCTGTGGCGAGTCTGCCGGTTGGGCTTTCTTGGGATCCTGCAACAAAAATCAGCCCGCTCATCCATCCGCCGACAGATGAGCTCCTCAAAGGCCTCACCACCCTGGAAGAAGGGGAAGAGTGGCTCTTAGAGCCTAAACCGGATCCACTCAATCCGAATCTCTGGAGCCCTGCCATCAAACTTGGTGTAAAGCAGGGAGGGTTTACTCATCAGACAGAGCTATTTGGACCTGTCCTAGGGCTCATGCGCGCGGACAATCTCCGCCATGCAGTTGAATTAGCCAATGACACGCCCTACGGCCTCACGTCCGGCATACACAGTCTCGACGAGCGCGAGCAAGCCTATTGGACAGATCATATTGAAGCGGGTAACTGCTATATCAATCGCACCATTACAGGCGCTATCGTTCGACGCCAGCCCTTCGGCGGAACAAAAGCCAGTAGCTTCGGAAATGGCTCCAAGGCCGGAGGACCCAATTATCTCCGCGAGTGCATGATCGCAACACAAACCGGCATCCCACAGGAAAAACATCCCGTCAACGAATGGGTCAACAGTTTGACCGCCTTTTTGGAAAAAATCGATCTGACCACAGAGCAGCTCGGCGTCTGGTGCGCAAGCTCTTCTAATTACGCATACTGGTGGAAACGGATGCGCCAAGATCGCGATCCCTCTAAAATCGTGGGTCAGGACAACTACTTCCGCTATCTACCTCGTAAAAACATCGTTTTACGGCTGGGCGCAAATTCTCAGCCTCTGGACGCACTCAGAGTTTGCGCAGCCGCGCTGACGGTCAACGCAGATCTAGAGATCAGCTGGTCGCAAAAAGCAGCTAAACAGATTCATCTCGATTGGCTCGAACTCGTTCCTATCTTACGCGTTGTAGAAGAGGACGAAGAGGCTTTCCTCGAAAGAGTAAAAGCGGGTCGCATCCAAAGAATTCGACTGATTGAGCCGGCATCCCAGGCGATCAAGGAAGCCGCCGCCCAAGCAGGAGTGCATTTCATCGACGCCCCCGTCCTTGTGAATGGCCGCCTTGAATTATTGCACTACCTGCGCGAAATGAGCCTAAGTATTGACTACCATCGTTATGGAAATCTCGGTCTTCGCGAAGGAGAGCTCAGAAAGCCTGTGCTTTAAAATCCACCCTTGCCCTACCATTTAGCGGTCTATGGATGGATTAAATGCTCACCAAACAGAGGCCGCTCAACATGTTGAAGGACCTCTTCTTGTTCTAGCCGGTGCAGGTTCTGGAAAAACACGTGTTGTCACAACACGAATTGGACGGCTGATCGACCTGGGCGTACTGCCCTCCGATATTCTAGCCGTTACCTTTACCAATCGAGCAGCAGCAGAGATGAAGTCGCGTATCCGAGCGAAGAAAAATGCTCAGGTACTCGCATGCACCTTCCATAGCCTTGGCGCCCGCATTCTTCGCGAATCGATTCATCTACTCGGCTACACGAAAGACTTTGCCATCTATGACGAAGACGATAGCGACAAATTACTGAAAACCTGCCTAGAACAGATCTGCCCCGATGAAGACAGGGGATTTCAAAAACAGATCCGCATGCAGATTTCAACAGCAAAAAATAACCTCGCCGATTCCTCAGAGACAGAGGGTGATGCGCTCTTTTCACAAATATACGCTCTCTACCAAGCCAAGCTGAAAGAGTGCAATGCAGTGGACTTTGATGATCTGCTCTATCTTACAGTTAGACTCCTTGAAGAACATGAATCAGCGCGTATAGAGTATCAGAACCGCTGGATGTTCGTGCTGATCGACGAATACCAAGACACAAACTCCGCACAGCATCTTCTCGCTAAAATTCTCGTAGAAAAACATCGCAATCTCTTCGCTGTAGGAGACCCCGACCAATCGATCTACTCTTGGCGCGGTGCTCGCTATCAGAATATCCTCAATTTCGAGCGCGATTTTCCAGGGGCAAAAGTTGTTACCCTCGACCAGAATTACCGCAGTACAAATACGATTTTGCAAGCTGCCAATGACTTGATCAGCCACAACGAAACACGCTATGACAAGAAGCTCTGGAGCGACATTGGCGAGGGCGAAAAAATCGGCATCTACGTTGCTCAAAATGAGCGAAGAGAGGCGGAGTTTATCGTTGAAAAGCTCCTTCGTCACATGACAGACCAGCAATACTCTTTCGATGACGCTGCCATTTTTTATCGTACCAACGCGCAATCGCGCCCCTTTGAGGATGCTCTACTTTCTCGCCGTATTCCTTATACGATCATCGGAGGTCTTTCGTTCTATCAAAGACGTGAAGTCAAAGACATTCTTTCTTATCTGCGTATGCTCGTCTCGAATAGCGATCTCATCTCTTTTCTCAGAACAATCAATCAGCCGAAACGAGGCATAGGCCCCACTACCGTTGAAAAACTCAGCGAACAGGCCAGTGCAAGAGGCATCCCCATTTTCACCTTTTGCCAAGAGTTTCTTGCCAATCCACAGCAATTCACAGGAATCAAGCTCAGCGCCCGTCAAAGAGAGGGCATGCAAACCTACGTCAGTATGATCCTTCGACTAAGGGAAATGCGCTCTTCTTGCAAACTCTACGAGCTAATCTCAGAAACGATCAAAGCCACGCACTATCTAACGATGCTGCGCGAAGATCCGGAAACAGCGGATGATCGAAAGGAAAACCTCGATGAGTTGGTTGGAAAAGCTGCTGAATGGGAAGATGAAAGAGAAGCGCCTACCCTGCAGGCTTTTTTAGAAGAGCTCTCTCTTCGCTCCAATACGAAAGAAAATGACGATCTACCCAAAGTGCGTCTGATGACCTTGCATAACAGCAAGGGCCTTGAATTTTCCCTGGTCTTTCTTGTCGGAATGGAAGAAGAGCTCTTCCCCCACATCAACTCTCTTGGGAATCCGGAAACGCTCGAAGAAGAGCGAAGACTCTGTTATGTAGGAATGACCCGAGCGAAACGCATTCTCTATTTAACATCTGCCACCTATCGCTACATGTGGGGTGGACCAAAACTGATGAGACCTTCGAGATTCTTAAGAGAAGTTCCCTCCAAATATCTACACAACTACAACCCTGCCGTTTTTGAAGAAGAAGTTTCTCTATCGGGAGATCCTGAGGGATTTTCTGCGGGAGAACGCGTTTTTCATAAAGAGTTTGGCGCAGGTATGATCGTAAAGAGCTATCACACTTCGTTTGGATTGACCTACGAAGTGCAATTTGAAGATAGCGAGCCGACGCGCTCCCTCGTAGCAAAGTACGCGAAGCTACAGATTTTAAACCGCAGTTTGAACTAATCGATCAAACGCTCGCAGCACTTTTTCCGTTGAAATGAATTTCTGCCAATGACGATCGCGTAAACGTAGTCCTCGGATATTAGGAATCCATGAATGCGGAGTAACGACAACTCCCGGAGCATGACTCGGAGCCCAAAGCCTAGCCAAAGCTTTTCGACGCGTAATTGTCAGCGTAGGAACTCCTAAAAAAGAAGCTAGATGTGCAAGCCCGGAATCATTGCCGAGGAGATATCCCGATTCGTAAATATAGCGAGCCGCTTCATCAAGAGTAGGAAACTCGGGAGCGCACCACTCACTCTGATCCATCCAGCTCTCTCTCTCTTCTTTTCCTAGAATGTAAACAGGGTCATATCCATCTTTCTGCAACTGCGTTGCCAGCTTGATGAACTTCTCTTTCGGCCAATTTTTACCAGCCCTAGAACTCGTGGGGTGAATGATCACACGCTTTGAGTGCTCTCGATGCTGCAAACCTGAAGGAGGGATAAAACCATTGCTTCCAGTAATTTTGGGTAAGTGCAGAATTTTCTCACAAAAAAGACGCATGTTTTCCGCAACAGGTCTATTTGGATCGATTTGAGCATCCTGATAATAGGGCTCATTGACGATGTGTCTCGATGGATAGATATAGATGATCTTCATCTGATCCGGATCTCGCCTTTTTCCCTCAGAAATTAATCTCTGAATAAATTCACTCGAATCGTTTTGAAAGACGAAAAACCACTGATATTCTTGTAGAATTTTGTCTATTTGATCGACATCTGGATAGCTGAAAATCGGGAGATGAGGGATCCAGTTCTGCATAGATCCTATCGAATTTTGAAAGGTATCGACTCTCCAGCCATTCAAATGCAGGTTATTTGAAAGTACTAAGCTGACGACCCCGTCGCCCAACCCATTGTGACAAAATACTCCCGCTCTCGGTCCCATATAAAAAACCAAATCTTTAGATTGTTTGGGTACATCTTAACGCCGCTTCCTTTTTGCTGCAAAGAATGACGTTTCAGTAAAACCCCTTCAGGTCAATAAACATAAATCAAACAAACGCAACAGAATAAAAAATAAATCGCCTTTAAGATGCGTTTTTTGTTAGGAATCAAAAAAGAGGGGCACATGAATAGAATGGGCATAAATCTTTCCTTAGAACGACGGCAGGTGATGACTTTCGCCCTCCACCAGGCGTTAAAAATTCTGCAACACTCCTCTCTAGAACTCTCCGAATGGATCCAAGAGGAGATCGAGAGAAATCCCGTCCTGGAAGAACTTCCCAGGAAAAACGCCTCCACCTCAACAATTCCACCCGATTTAGCAGCCAAGGTTACCTTGAGAGATCACCTTCTTGGCCAAGCTCGTGAAGCCTTCAGTAGTTCGGAGCAAAGGGAGATCGCCTTCTACCTCATCGATCTTTTCGATGAAAAAGGCTACCTGACTCTCCCTGAAGAAGAACTCCCTTACGAAAAAAGCGCCATCACAGAAGTGCTTTCCATTATCCAGAGCTTTGATCCTCCTGGGATAGGTGCTCGCAATCTCCAAGAGTCTCTTCTCTTGCAACTCTGTAAGAAACCTTATTCACTTGCTGAAGTGCTAATCCGTGATCATTTTCAAGATCTTCTGCATAGCCGATTCAGAACAATCCAAAAAATGTTGAAAATTTCATCCACAGATTTCAAAGCCGCTCTCGACCAGATCTCTAGACTCCGACTTCGCCCAACAGCGGCCTTCGAAGAAGAGACCTCTCAGCGCTGGATTCCCGACCTAATCCTAAAGGAAAGCGAACAGGGATGGATCATTCAGGTGGGAGAGGAGGAACTTCCCGTCTTTTGTATCCGAGAAGATTATGCAGCACTGAGTCCTAAGCTCAAAGGCGAAGAGAAGGAAACTCTGCGGGGATGGGTAACGGGCGCGAGATGGCTTCAACGCTGCATAACTCGCCGTAAAGAGACGCTTCAGAAAATAGGAAAGCTTCTCGTCAAAAGAGAAACCGCCTATTTGACTCGAGGAGAAAGCATCACATCCATTGGGATCAAGGAGCTTGCAAAATTACTCAACGTCCATCCATCCACTGCGTGGCGAGCCGTTGCCAACAAAACCATTGCGACGCCGAATGGAATGCTTCCTTTAAGCCACTTTTTTTCAGAGTCTACTACAACAGATCCCACAAAAGAGCTCCTGTGGCGCCTCATCGATCAAGAAGATAAGGCGAAACCCTACACAGATGATGATTTATCACATCTGCTCGGCGAAAATGGCTTGAGCTGCGCACGTCGTACCGTCTCAAAGTATCGCAAAGCTCTCAACATCAGGCCTGCCCAGCATCGCAAAACGTTAGGGAGTTAAGGAGACTCTGGGTAATTCATGCTGTTAATCTCGAGGATTAAATCTGCTGCGATCGAGTTTTCGCTACGATTTGCTCTTCCGATCTCAAAAACAGCAATTGCCCAGCGCTTCCTTAAGAAAGCCCTTCTGCATAGGTCGGATCGATCATATTGCGATTTGAGAGCCTTTCCAAAATACTGACCGGTGATTGATCTGGGTAAAGCAGGGCCTTATTAGGAACCAGAAACGTCTGCTCCAGAGCATATTGTCCCGACAATGCAGCATGAGATACCTGATCCGTGAATACCGCCCAGCAAGATCCTGGAGGAAACTCCCAATGAAACTTAGGACAATTTTTTTGAAAGTCAGCATTCTCTTTTAGAAAGTGATGCATACGGAGCATGAACTGGTCGTAAGGAGAGCGCAGAGTGACTTTAAGACCGGCTGATGCGAGCATCCCCTTCATCTTTCTTTCTAGTCTCTGGCCTAGTGAATAGGCACTAGAGCGAGGAAATGAGAGCGCTTTTCCGGCAAATTCCTGGGCGAGCTGGGCAAAGGGACTCGACGTTATCCATCGTCTTCCTTCGGTAGGATTGAGATTGATGAAAAACCGTAAGATCCTAGATCCATGCATCGGTCTTGTAGGGAACGCATCGACGTGGAGAAGATCAGTCCTGGCCCTCAGGCGGAGATTGCGACCTTTTTCTTGAAATGGCCTAAAGCTGGCATAGTCGAGCTTCCAGCGGGAAGCGTATGGAGAGAGAATCTGAGATAAAAATTGCGTAGCTCTTGTAGAAAAGTTGCTAAGAACCATACGTAAGCGCTCCATTTCCTCAGCTCCTTCGGACGTATGATTGGTCACTTTGTCCAGCTGAGGCTTGTAAGCGATATTTTTCCGACTTTTCGAGGACCCTTGCCGCTGATTGAGAAGAAAGTCGATCTCGTCTTTTGGAAAAGAAAAGGGCGTTTGCGGGAAAAAGAGAATATTTCCTTTTTCCAACTCGCGGCAGAAGCGAAAATCTTTATCTTCGTGTTCTTGATGTAGGTCATCTTGCTTCACATTAATCAACTGTGTCATGTTCTTCCTTCCAATAGGCGGCTTTAATCAATTGCCAGCGCAAATCTGAGCCTGGCTCAAAAGGCATATTCTTTGCCAATCGTTCTATCTCCTCATCTGTCATCCGAAAAAGGACGGAGCGTACTTTCACGGGATCTCTTAGAAACGGCAAAATTCTTTTTGCAGCCCTCTCCATCTGCATGCGAGCTCTCATTAAGCGCAAACTCCAGCCAGAACAAAGTGCAAAAGCGGCAAATAACCAGATTTGGCTAAACAACACAAGCTCTGTAAAAATCTCCAGCATCTGTGTCAGAGTACCTGCAGCAAATAGGCCTACTAGAAAAGTTGTTTCTATAGGCTTACGAAAAAGAGGTCCGATCACTCTACGCCATTTAGACGAAGAGGTGAGATAGGCAAAAAATTCTTCAAATTTAGATTCATCAAAAGCAGAGCGAGCGGCATGAGCAGCCTCATGCGCCAATATTTCGTTGCGATCGACCATCCAGGAAACCCAGCGAGAAGGGCGAAGTTGAATCAAGTAAATCCGCTTTACATCAATCCAGGTCGCCGCTGCCTGCCAAGGAGCTAAGCCCTTGGTAGAGTAAGAAGCCGCACACCACCTTGGAGAAAAATCAAACAGAGATCTGAGCTGTTCAGCTGGCCACTGCCAATAGTGAGAAGGAAAAACCCCCTCCTGCTGTTCGAAAAATTCCCTAGTCGCACGGATTCTTTCTAGATAAGCTTCCTCTGCTTCATTCGGCCCGGGGATAAATCCCTCGGCATTTAATAAAAGTAATTCCTGTGATTCCATTAGGCCATCTATTATAGAAGAGAACAGGCATCCCGACAACTTGACTTTACGCCTTTCGATCAAAAACCAACTTAAAGAGCTAGATCAGAGCTCCTTAGAAATTTTCATGCAAGTCGATCTTGCAGGTTTCTTGGTTCTTGCGCTAGTATGTATGATTTTTATCAATCCGGCTGCCTGAAAACGGGGCCATAGTGAGCATTCATGGGCAAAGCCCTCGTTATTGTCGAGTCCCCGGCCAAAATTAAAACTTTGCAAAAGTTTTTGGGCCCCAACTACATCTTTGAATCCTCTGTCGGTCATATCCGTGATCTGCCGGAGAAAGAATTTGGCATCGATTTTGAGAATGATTTCGAGCCCAAATACGTAAACTTACCAACAAAAAAGGATGTGATCAAAA
>JAJFMM010000140.1 GCA_021772165.1 Chlamydiota bacterium
ATTGATGGGATACCGCGGCGACTTTCTTACCCGCACATCGGGACTTGGAATCCTCACTTCGATTTTCGACTCCTTCGTTCCTTGGAAAGGAGCGATCCCAGGACGGCTGCGCGGCGTCATGATTTCCATCAACGCCGGAAAAGTCAATGGTTATGCCCTCTTCAATCTACAAGATCGAGGCACAATCTTTGTCAAACCGACCGAGGATGTGTATGAGGGAATGATTGTCGGCTCCCATTCACGCGAGAACGATCTCATCGTCAATGCGACAAAGCCCAAGCAGCTCACCAACGTCCGCGCTTCCGGCACGGATGAGCAGATCTCTCTTACGCCGCCGCGAAGCTTCACACTGGAGCAAGCGATCGACTTCATCGAAGACGATGAGCTAGTAGAGATCACGCCGAACTCAATCCGCCTACGCAAGATCTATCTGACAGAAATCGATAGAAAACGCCACGGTAGAAAGTAAGCGCTTTTATTGCCGTTTTCAATGTATTCTTACTGAAAAATTGAAAACGGCATCTATGGCTCGCAATCTCATTCTGGCGGGAATCCTTCTCGCCCTTCTGTTCTTCTGCATTCCGATTGAACACAAATATGACAAGGTCTTTCGCTTCTATTCACTCACACTGATTCCATCCGGCCTCGAGCTTCCACGCCATTTCGACAAGAAGATCTATTTCTATTTTTCCGATCTCGCCATCCTTCTGCTCTTTGGATTCGGACTCTACCAGCAAAGAATGCGCCTCTTTGAAAAAGGAGGAATCTGGCTCGCGCTTATTTTCTTCTGCGCAGTTATATCGATTGCCTGCTCACCTTTAGCTAACTACCCGATCCCCTACATACGCCTCTTGCAGCTCCTCACACCGTTTGCGCTTTATCTCTTCCTTTCGAGTGGACTGATTGCTAAAGAGAAGCTCTTCAAGATCTTTTCCTGGAGTCTTCTTGGCTCAGGTCTATTTCAAGCGACACTTGCTAGCATCCAGTACCTGAGTCAGAAAACGCTCGGTCTACGCATGCTGGGAGAGCAAACTCTCGGCCCCAACATCAGCGTTTCCGGAGGACGCCTCTGGCTCTTTTCTTCACAGATCGGAGATACTCCAATGACAGTATTTAGAACGATGGGAACGCTCCCCCATCCCAATGTCCTGGGCGGCTTACTTGTACTCTCCCTACTGATCACTACCTATTTTTTTCAAGAGAGGCGCAGCTGGCGACTTTGGCTAGCCCCTTGCTATCTACTCCAGCTTTTTGCTCTGGCTACCACTTATTCACGCTCTGCTATTTTTGCCTACCTGCTCGGAACGCTTCTCTGGTTTGCCATGACGCGCACCTGGATGAAAGCAACAGCTCTTCTGATCATACTTTCGGGCATGCTGATAGGAACTCTCTTTTCCGAGCAGTATCTCCAGCGAGGAGGCATCGTCAACTACACTCCACTTGCAAGAGCCTCGGATCAAGAGAGGCTCTACTATCAGAATATTGCTTTTCGCATGATCAAAGAGCATCCACTGACAGGCATAGGCTACGGACAGTTCAGTCTACGATCACCCTCTTTTGGAGCCGAGCCTACGCAAATTGGAGCTCCTCATAATATCTATCTGATTCTTGCCGCAGAGATGGGACTGCTCTCCCTCTTTGCTTTTCTTGGTTGGATTGGAATGCTTTTTGTGAATGCTTGGCGATCCAAGCAAAAAGAGACAGCGCTACTCATGGGCGCATTCGCGGCCTTTCTATTCATCGGCCTCTGTGACTTTTACCCCCTTCTTTTTCATCAGGGAGCGCTCCTCTTTTTTGGAGCAGCAGGAGTGCTTGGGGCCTGTAGAGACCGCACAGAAAGCCTGCTTCAAACGTGTTGAAGCAGGCCCGGTTTTTTTATGCTATCGTCCAGTTACCTTGTGAGGAAGAAACCAGCCATTCGGTATTAGCTGCGGAACAGACCAAAGTCAGATAATCTCCATCGTCTGTCGATGTCACACTACCCGTTAGTCCCGTTGTGGTGGTTAAACTACCAAAACGAATGAAATTGGTGGCCGTTCCCTGAACAAAGGCAATATCAGTGCCTCCGGCCAAGGCAATTCCCACCTGATCTCCTAAAGCAGAAACCGTAGGCAGCGTAACCGCAACAGAACTCGCTGTTCCGAAATACCCATTATTGACAGTAGCCGTTAAGGAAGCTCCAACATTACTCCAGGTAAGGCCTCCCGTCGCTGCGATTGTGATACCGCCTGCTGCATTGGTGATGCTGATACCACTACCTGGCGATAGCGTCGCAACATCAGGAATACCCGTAGTAGAGTTTCCAATGACAAGCTGACCATTGGTCACAGTTCCAAGCGATGCGACCTGCCCCTGCGAATCGATGAGCATCGGCGCTTGATCTCCTCTGGTGGAGATCGTACCGTAGATCCCTCCGACAAAGCAGCGAGTCATCGTAGCAGTAGCTCCGATGCGCGTTGTTGTCGCCTCAGCGGCCACTCCTAGAACACCCGCTCCAATACAGATATTGAAATCACCGGTTGTCAGGGCAAATCCTGCTTGATAACCAAGAGCTGTGGAAGATCCTCCTGACGTGTTATTTCGGAGTGCATTGACACCTATTCCCACGTTAAAAGTCCCTATATTGTTGGCCCGAACCGCACTAGAACCGACTCCAACATTACTACCAGCTGTTGTGCTATTCTCAAGGGCTCGAAATCCTAGTCCCGTGTTGTTAGACCCTATTGTGTTGGTAGTGAGCGCAAAGGTTCCTACTGCCACATTACTAAGCCCTGTCGTGTTGCCCAAGAGAGCACTGGATCCAACTGCAACATTGGAATTTCCTCCCGAGTTGGCTCGCAGCGCTTGATCACCCACAGCCACGTTACTGCTACCTGTTGTATTCAACCTCAACGTTTTACTACCTACAGCCACGTTATTGCCACTTGTAGTATTGTCTCCAAGTGCTTCGAATCCCACTGCCGTGTTGTCACCCCCTGTCGTGTTGGCGCTAAGCGCTGCAGCTCCTACCGCTACGTTGTTGGGTCCTGTTGTATTAGAATAGAGAGCCATGAATCCAACTGCCGTAATCGAGCCTGCCATCGTGTTCAAATAGAGCGCCCTGAATCCAACGGCAACGTTATCTGCCCCTATTGTATTAGTGGCAAGAGCATTAGTTCCTACTGATGTATTTTGCACCCCAGTCGTATTGGCAGTGAGTGCACCCTGACCGACCGCCGTGTTGTTGCTCCCTATAGTATTGCTCTCCAAAGCCACAGAACCAACTGCAGTATTATTCACTCCTGTCACATTGGCGGTAAGAGCCTGGAACCCAATTGCAGTGAGGCTACCTCCGGTCGTGTTGGCTGTTGCGGCTCGATAGCCTACAGCTACGCAACCATTTTGGTCGTTAGTGAAAAGAGCCTCTGCTCCTAT
>JAJFMM010000015.1 GCA_021772165.1 Chlamydiota bacterium
CTTCTTTTTTCAATACACTCCTTGCGTCCCTAGATATTATTTTGCATTGCTGTTATAATCTCTCGCAAAATTATGACGATCTATCTACTGCCTAATCTCTTCGATGAAACGCAACCCTGGGAACCTTTTTTGCCAGAAAGCGTGAAAGAGGCTGTCGCAAGTCTCGATGGGTTGATCGCTGAGAGTGAAAAAGCAGGACGACGCTATCTAAGGCGCTTTGTCGATCACGATCGCATGGCCGCAACGCCGATCCGACTCTTAAATGAGCATACGCAAGCCTCTGACATCGCAGAACTGCTTGCTCCTATCGCCAAAGGAGAGAGATGGGGTCTCGTCTCCGATGCGGGTCTGCCCTGCATCGCTGATCCAGGAGCTCCTCTGGTTCTGATGGCTCATGAGAGAAAGATTCAACTCACGGCATTTCCAGGTCCTTGTTCTATGATGATGGCGCTGCAGCTCTCCGGGTTGTGTGGTCAGCGCTTCGCTTTCCACGGCTATCTGCCGAGAGATGTTCCTGAGCTAAAACGCTCACTGCAGCAGATTGAGGCGCGCTCCAAACAGGAAAATGCTGCACAACTCTGGATTGAGGCACCTTACCGATCTGCAAAAATGGCATCTAATGCGATCGAGTCTTTAAGCCCCTCTACACTTTTTTGCATTGCACTCGATTTAACCTTTCCGACCCAGTCTGTGCGGACGCAAACCATTCTGCGTTGGAGGAAAGAGAAGATCGAGATCGGCAAACAGCCGGCCGTTTTCTTGATCCAAGCTAGATAATTTGTTTGACAACCCATCCCCGGCTCGACTAAGCAACAGTTAACAGACAATGCTAACCTGAGGAGAGGCGGCCATGATCCAGAAAGGAAAGAAAGTATCTTTAGAATATACGGTGTATCTGGAGGATGGGATGCAGATCGACACCAATATCGGTGATGATCCTCTTGTTTTTGAAGTTGGTATGGACCAGCTCTTCCCTGCGCTAGAGCAGGAGATCGTCCAGCTCGGAATCGGCGATCAAAAGGAGATCCGCCTCGAGGCAGATCAAGCCTATGGTCAGGTTGTTCCCGATGCGTTTAGAGAAGTAGAACTCGAATCGATTCCATCGCAATTCCGTTATAATGGAGCGATTCTCGGTGTTCAAGACCCATCCGGCGGCGTTTTTCCGGTGCGCGTTCATGAAGTCAAAGAAGAAAAAGCTGTTCTCGACTTCAATCATCCTCTAGCGGGTAAGAATCTGCGCTTCGACGTAAAAGTCCTCGAAGTTGCTTAAGCCTTCCTTAAAGATTGGCCGGGGGCAGGCCTCCTACCCCGGCTCTACATCAAGACGTCAGTGGTTTCAATCCAGTTAAGATTCGGAAGACTTCTAACACACTCAGGAATAGAGTTTAGTGGGTTGCCATTTAGATAGAGCTCTTCGAGCTTTATAAGCTCTCCTATAAAGGAATAATGCTGCCGACTGTGCCCATTTTATCTCCAATTCGTTTTTTTGCGCTCGATTTTAGGGCTAGAAAGATATTACGCAAGATCTTTTGCATTAAAGTCATACAAAGCTGGCTGAGGACGGCAGAAGGTCTCCCGAATACCAGTCAAAGTAATCAGAAAAGCCATTCCATAAGCAATCGGCATTAAGAGAAAACCTATCTCAAAATGTCCACGTGTATAGATGGTCATAAGCAAAGGAAACAGCGCCCCAAACAGACCGATCATACTGTTGTTGGCTCCAACAGCAATCCCTTGTAGCTCTTCAGGTGCATTATCGGTGACGTTGGCAAACGAGAGGCATTGGCCTCCGGATGCCACACCGAGTAGGAAGAATAGAAGCGCAAAGAGCGGTTTGTTTTGTGTGGGTAGATAGAGCAGGGCTAGAGAAGCTAATGCGCCGAGCAGAGCTGCTCCCAGTAGATAGGGCTTTCTTCTCTGGAACTGATCGGAGAGTTTCCCAAGAAGTGGGCTGCCGATGGCCAGGCCGATCCAGATCATCGAGATCAGAAAGGCGGAGCTGGCCTTGCTAAAGCCTCTTGTTTGTAAATAGAGGGGTCCCCAAAAGGCTCCCAGAAGAGGCAGGCTCACATAGACGGTTCCTGCGTAGAACATCGTTAGCCAGATCTGCGGGATACGGAGCAGCTGTCTCAAATTTTGAAAGAGGGGAGCTGCTTCTTTTACTTCTCGTGAGTTGTTTGGTCGAGTCCTGACAAAGAGTGCGATCAGGAGGGTCTGCAGAATTCCAAAAAGAGCGACGTAGAAGAAGATCTGTCTCCAATCATTTTGCATGCGCTGCATCAGATAGACAATGGGAGCTCCCGCGAGTAGTGGTCCCGCAGTTCCCAGCATTTGGCCGAAGCCGGCGAGAAAGGCGAAATGTTTTTGAGGAAACCAGTTCAGAGCGAGGATGAGCAGGGAGATAAATCCAAAGGAGGCTCCAAAACCGATGAGCATACGGCTGATGGCGCAGCTCAAGAAACTGTTGGCTGCGGAAAAGCCGAAAAGTCCGATGCTACAGATGCCGCAGGCGATCGTCAGAAAGAGTCTGACTCCATAACGGTCATAGAGAATGCCGACCGGAATCTGCATAAGGGAATAGGTGAAAAAATAGGCGGAGCCGCTCATTGCAAATTGCTGGGCGCTAAGGTGCATGTCGTGGATAACATTCACTGAAATCGTCGCCGGGATCATCGCCACGAAAAATTCATAGAGGTAAAAGAGGATTGCTAAAGACCAGATGAGAATGGGTCGGAACATTAGCCTATGTAATGAACGGTTTGTTGGGCTCGGCAGAAGGTCTCCCTGATGCCGATGAGCGCAATCAGAAAGGCAATTCCATAGGCGATTGGCATAACAAAAAATCCAAAGGTGAAATCAGCCTGGGTGTAGATCTGCTCGGTTTTATGCTCTTGCATGATCCAAGTTACCAGAGGTGGAAAGATGGCTCCAAAGAAGTTGACCATGCTGTTATTCGCCCCGATGGCAGTGGCTCTAAGCTCTTCCGGCGCGATGTCGGAGATCGTTGCAAAAGAGAGGCTCTGTCCCCCGGATGCCATTCCAAGCGTAACGAAAAGAATGGATAACACCCATAGGTTTTCCACAGGCAGCAAGAGGATAGCGAGAGAGATGACGACACCGAGGAATGAGGAGCCCAGCAGAAAGGGTTTTCTCCTGCGGACGAGATCGGAGAGTCTGCCCATGATAGGACAGCTGAGCGCCATGCCGACCCAGATCATCGAGATCATCAGAGCGGAGGATGCTTTTGAGAAGCCTCTCGTCTGGAGGTAGAGGGTGCCCCAATAGGCTCCGAGAAGAGGCATGCTTAAGTAGACCGCTCCTGCATAGAGCATGGTCAGCCAGATCTGCGGGATGCGTAAAAGCTGTTTCAATTTTTTGGAAAGAGGGGCCTCTTTTGTTAAGTACACAACGTCATCCTGCGATGACTTCGGTTTTGTCCTAACAAATAAAGCGATCAGAACTGTCAGTGCAGCTCCAAAGTAGGCGATGTGGGAGAAGATCATTCGCCAGTCGTTATCCACCTTAACCATCAAGTAGGCAACAGGAGCTCCTGCAAGTAGCGGCCCTACAGCTCCGAGCATCTGGCCGAGTCCTGCAAGAAAACCAAAGTATTTTCTCGGAAACCAATTAAGAGCGAGGATCAGCAGGGAGATGAATCCAAAAGAGGAGCCAAAGCCGATGAGGAGTCGGCTGAGCACGCCGCTGTAAAAATTATCTGCGTTGGCAAAGCCAAAGAGTCCAAGTGTGCAGACGCCGCAGGCAAGTGTTAGAAAGAGTCTCACCCCATAACGGTCATAAATGATGCCGACGGGAAGTTGCATGAGTGAGTAGGTTAGGAAGAAGGCGGATCCCATCATCGCAAATTGCTCTGCGCTGATCTGCATGTCGTTGATGATATTTCCGGAAATCGTCGCGGGCATCATCGCCATCGAAAATTCGTAGAAATAGAAGAGAATCGCTAGAAACCAGATGAAAACTGCATAAAAAGTGACTTTCTTTTTCATAGCTACGTCCTTTAACTCAAGTAATGTACCGTCTGCTGAGCTCGACAGAAGGTCTCTTTTATGCCAAAGAGCGCGATCAGAAATGCGAATCCATAGGCAAGGGGCATAAAGAGAAATCCTTGTGTAAAGTCGGCTTGTGTATAAATTTGCCCGCTGTAGCTCTCCTGCATGACCCAGGTAACTAGAGGGGGGAAGATTGCGCTGAACAGATTGATCATACTGTTATTCGCTCCGATGGCAGTGGCTTGCAGCGATTCGGGTGCGATATCGGAGATCGTTGCAAAAGATAGGCTCTGGCCCCCGGATGCCATCCCGAGCGCGATGAAAAGCAGGGATAGAACAAATCGATTTTCGATGGGAAGGTAGAGGATGGATAGAGAAATCACGATGCCGAGAAGAGAGGCTATCAGAAGAAACGGTTTTCTCCTCTGCATGCGATCTGAAAGCCTTCCAATGACGGGGCAGCTAAGGGCGAGACCGACCCAGATCAGTGAGATCATCAGGGCGGAGGATGCTTGGTCAAAGCCTCTCGTCTGTAAATAGAGGGTGCCCCAAAAAGCTCCCAGCAGGGGCATGCTTAAGTAGATCGCTCCGGCATAGAACATGGTCCACCAGATCTGAGGGATACGCAAAAGCAGCTTCAACTTATGGGTGATGGGAGTCTCTCTCTTTAAATAAACAACAGTTTTCCTCGCTGACTTTGGCTTTGTTTTGACAAAGAGGGCGATCAGAAGCGTCAGTACGATGCCAAAGATGCCTACGCCGAAGAAGATCATTCGCCAGTCGTTATCCAGTCTAAACATCAGATAGGCAACGGGGGCTCCGGCAAGCAGCGGGCCTACCGCTCCAAGCGTCTGGCCAAATCCGGCAAGAAATCCGAAGTATTTTCGTGGAAACCAGTTCAGAGCAATAATTAAGAGAGAGATGTATCCAAAAGAGGAGCCGAATCCAATAAGGAAACGGCTAAGTACGCCGCTGAAAAAATTATCCGCGTAAGCAAAGCCAAAGATGCCGAGTGTGCAGATGCCGCAGGCGATTGTTAGAAAGAGCTTTACTCCATAACGGTCATAGAGAATGCCAACGGGAATCTGCATGAATGAATAGATGAGGAAAAAGGCGGATCCCATCATGGCAAATTGCTCTGCACTGATATCCATGTCCTGAATGATATTCACAGAAATTGTTCCAGGCATGACGGCCATGAAAAATTCGTAGAAGTAGAAGAGGATCGCTAGAAACCAGATAAAAATAGCGTAAAAGGAGATTTTTTTTTTCATAAGTCGATCATGTGTACGGTCGCTTGCGTACGGCAGTAGGTTTCTTTAATGGCGAAGAGAGCAACCAGAAAAGCTACTGAAAAAGCGATCGGCATCAAGAGAAAGCCCACCTCGAAATCTGCCTCTGTATAGATCGCTGCATGGCTGCCTCTCGCTTGCATGATCCATGTGACGAGAAGGGGAAAGACCGCGCCAAAAAGTGTAATGGAGCTGTTGTTAGCTCCCATGGCCGTCGCTCTGAGCTCATCCGGCACGTTGTCCGCGATGACGGCAAAAGAGAGGCTCTGGCTCCCGACAGACGTCCCCAGCAGGACGAAGAGAAGGGATAAGAGCAATTTGTTCTCTATGGGAAGATAGAGAATCAGCAGTGAGGCGATAGTTCCTACGAACGCTGTCATCAGAAGAAACGGTTTTCTTCTGTGGAAATAGTCGGAGAGCTTTCCGACAAGTGGGCTGCCAATGGCCAGACCGATCCAGATCATCGAGATCATTAAGGCGGCGGCGGGTCTGGAATAACCTCTCGATTGTAGGTAGAGGGTGCCCCAGTAGGCGCCCAGAAGAGGTAAGCTCACATAGATGGATCCCGAGTAGATCATGATGAACCAGACCTGGGGAATGCGCATGAGCTGTTTCAGTTTGCGCGAGAGGGGAGGCGCTGTTTTTAAATAGACGACTTCCTCTTCTTCGACTTTCGGTTTTGTTCTGACAAAGAGCGCGATCAGTACGGTTAGCGCGGCTCCATAGATGCCGATGCCGAAAAAAATCAGGCGCCAGTTATTGTGCAACATGTGCATCATAAAGGCGACAGGGGCACCTGCGAGCAGCGGACCTACGGCACCTAACATCTGGCCGAGTCCTGCGAGAAAAGCGAAGTATTTTTGAGGAAACCAGTTGAGCGCCAAAATCAGAAGAGAGATGAATCCAAAAGAGGAGCCGAATCCGATCAGAAGGCGACTGATCACACCGCTGAAAAATGTGTCTGCAAAGCCGAAGCCGAAGACGCCAATCGTGCAGATGCCGCAGGCGATGGTTAAAAAGAGGCGCACTCCGTAGCGATCATAGAGGATCCCGACAGGGATCTGCATCAACGAATAGGTAACATAGTAGGAAGAGCCAAAAATGGCGAATTGCGCTGCGGTGATATCCATGTCATGGATGATGTTCTCCGAGATCGTCGCAGGCATGATCCGGACGAAAAATTCAAAGAAGTAAAACAGGATCGCCAGAAACCAGATAAAAATCGCATATAAAGTGACTTTTTGCATTAGCTCAGAGGCGGTTCAGGATGAAGATTTTCTTCCGTCAGAATCGGCTCATGAGACCGTGTGGTCTCTACGATCTGTACAATCGTGTCCCCCTCATTGACAATCGGTCGGCTCGTTCTCGCGAGGATTACTCCGTCACAAGGAGCAATAATCTCTTCCTTATTTTTGGTGCCGAATGGATCTGAAATACGCGCTATCAGAGCTCCTTTATGGATGCGATCGCCGAGAGATTTATAAAAGCGACAGAGACCTGAAGAAGAGGAGTGAATCCAGGGAGGCGAATTCACAACAATCGACTCTTCCGCATAGGCAGAGGCTTTTTGAGCAGGGAGCATCTGCAGGTGGCGCATGACGCGGACGATACCTTTAACGCCCTCTCGAATGCCATGCACATCGAGCCTCATCGGCTCTCCCGTATCATAGATAATCGTAGGAACCGGATTTTCTTCTTTATGCGCGAGCCAGAGTAGGCCCCTTTGTGAATCGGTATCGATGGTGACCGGAGCTCCGAAGGCTCTGGCCATATTTTTTGCCTCTTCGTACTGCATGAGGGTGTGAACTTGCGGCTGTTTTTCCATCTGAGGTTCACCGGCGTGCAGGTCGATGCAGTGAGTCGCTAGCGAGAAAATTTCTGTTGTAAGCAGGTGGGCTAGGCGAGAGGCGAAAGAGCCTGTCTCACTCCCCGGAAAAGATCCTTCCAGGTCCCTCTGATCGGGTAGAGATCGGCTCTGCATGATCAAGCCGTTGATGTTCAGAACGGGAATGGCGATCAGAGTACCGGTGAGCGATTTGAGAAGATGGAGATTCAAAAGTTTTTGAATCATCGCAATCCCATTCATCTCATCTCCGTGCATCGCAGCACAGATCACGAGAACGGGTCCTTGTTTTTTTCCGTGCAAAACGTGAATGGGAATATGAATTTTTGCACAAGTGTACAGCTCCGGCGTGGGCAGTGCCAGCGCGATTTTTTCACCTGGCTGAATGGACAAATTGGAAATTGTAAGGGGCTTGTTTTTCATATCTCCAATCTACAGCATAATTGATGTTAATTCAAGCCCTCAAATAAGCGCTTCTGCCACAGTATCGTAAAAAAGTGTCCCGCGATCTGTTAATTTCCAGCGATCATTCTGCTCTAAAAGAAATCCTTCTGTTTCGAGACGGCGTAATTTATCGAGCGTTTCATCGGGGAGATTCTCACCCGGGGCGCCCTCAAGTAGTCGCAATCGAACGGCCAGCAGCTCATGGATGTTATCCGGATAGGTGAGCTCTTCTTCAAAATCGATAGCGCTATTTCCATCCGTTAGCGCACGGCGATAACGCTGTAGGTTCGCGCAGTTGCGAAAGCGTTTTCCATCCCAGTAGCTGAATGCTGAAGGGCCGAGTCCTAGAAAGGGGCGTCCTGTCCAGTAACCCACGTTGTGGCGTGAATAGAGGCCCTTTTTTGCAAAGGCGGAAATTTCATAGCGCTCTAAGCCGATCGCCTCGAGAGCTTCGAGACCCATCTTCAGTAAGTAGAGAGACTCTTCTTGCTGCGGCATCGCCTTTTTTAGCTTCTCTCTGTTTTTAAAAAAGGAGGTGTGCGGCTCAATCGTTAAATTATAGAGAGAGAGATGGCTGATCGGAAGATCTTTGAGCGCATCGAGTGACCTTTGCCAAGAAGCTCTTGTTTGCCACGGAAGATCATACATCAGGTCGATGGAGAGATTGTCAAATCCGGCGGCGGCAGCATCTAAAATAGCGGTTTTTGCTCTCTGGGCTGAATGGATTCTGCCTAAATCGTGCAGAGCGGAGTCGTCGAGAGACTGGACGCCGAGGCTGAGTCGATTGATTCCCAGCTCCCGAAATTGAGTCAAGAGAGCGGGCGTTAGCTCTTCCGGGTTTGCCTCAATTGTGATCTCCACATCGTCGACAAGATTTTTGATCCAGGAGAGAATTTCAGCAAAATAGTGAGGTGCCAGGAGCGCAGGCGTGCCTCCACCAAAGTAGATGGAGACAATTTTTTTATTGATGAGCCGATCAGATACCCTCGCCCATTCCAAACGGAGTCCCTCCATGAGAACCTTTTGTAGGTCTTCACGGTTAGGGACTACATAGAAATTGCAGTAGGGACACTTCTTTGAGCAGAAGGGGATGTGGAAGTAGAGACTACCAGTTGTCTTGTTCGGGATCTGCAAGAATTCCGCGCTTCCATCGATTGCGGTCAGAGAAGGGATCTTCCTCTTCATCTTCAACAACCGTCTCGTCATCCTTACTGCTGCCGCCGCTATCTGTCTCATCCTCTGAGGCAGTTTCAGTCTCGTAGGATTCCGTTTCCATATCGAGACCGGCATCGGTCATATTGTTATCCATTTCCATGTCGGGAAGGGTGTGAGGCTCTGAATAGGCTTGTCTTGCAGGTGAGCGCTTCGGCGCAGCATATTCTTCAATTTCACCACTTTCTTTCAGATAGCGGAGTCTTTCCCTCTCTTCACTGATCCTGGTTTTTAGAGCTACGATCTCTTCTTTGTGCTTCTCGACGTCCTTTTTAGGCACTAGACCTAAATTCATCCACTGCTCAAGATCTTCGAGTTCTGATTCGAGTTTCTTTAGTCTTTCGCTTTTCATATCCCCTGTGAGTTTTCTCTGGTTGCTCTGTAATAGAGAGCTATCGCAAGAGCAACTATTCTGTAAAACAATTTTTTTTTAAGCGCACATTCTTTTCTCTTCTCGCAAAGGGAAAAAGCGCTGCGCGGTCAGCTTACTCTAAAATGGGAATTTTTTTCGATTGGAATTTGCTAAAATATTTGCTATCGATTGGGAATGGCGAATCAATTTCCAGATCATACTCTTGCTAACCTTGCAATGATAGAAGAGCTCTATGCGCTCTATGCGGCAGACCCTCAAAGTGTTGATGAGACGTGGAGACATTTTTTTGAAGGGATGGATTTCGGTGGATTTCTTCAGCATCATGGGACGGAAAAGAAGGAATTTTCCGGCTGCAGTGAATTGAGAATTTTCAAACTCATTCGAGCCTATCGCCGTTATGGCCATTTACAGGCCTCTTTCAATCCTCTTAAAATGAATCCGGAAAGCGTAGCTGAGCTGCAGCTGGAGCAGTTAGGCTTTAGCCAAGAAGAGCTCAAGGCAGAGTTCCCGAGCCTAGGCCTTTGCAAGGAAAAGATGGCGCCGCTCTCGGAGATCATCAAGGCGCTCTCGGAGATCTACTGCAGCCGTATTGGCTTTGAATTCATGGCTATTGATCGTACCGATCTCAGGAAAGGGATCCAGGAGATGATCGAGCCTCGCCTTGCCATTGAAGCGAGCATTGAAGAAAAGAAGCTAATCTTAAATGGCCTGAACAAATCAGAGGTGCTGGAGAGATACCTGCACACCAAGTATGTGGGGCAAAAGCGCTTTTCTCTAGAAGGTGTCGAGACGATCATCCCGATGCTAGCTGAGCTGATCGAAGAGGGGATTGCGGGGGGAATCGATGATTTTTTCATCGGAATGGCTCACCGAGGCCGCCTCAACGTACTCGCCAACATCCTGGGCAAACCCTACTCGTTGATCTTTAAAGAATTCGAAGATACGTTCTACCCACTCTCGCTCACCGATGGCAGCGGAGATGTGAAGTACCATAAAGGCTTCTCATCCGAGATCTCCGGCCGCTCGAAGAAAAGCGCCATGCTGCATCTGGCGCCGAACGCGTCTCACCTCGAATCGGTCGACGCGATCGTGCTCGGACAGACAAGGGCCAACCAGGTGAAAAAAGGCGATCAGCTGCAATCAGCCACATCCGTGATTCTCCATGGAGACGCAGCCTTTGCAGGACAAGGCGTCGTCTACGAGACAATGCAGCTCGCCGGCCTCAATGGCTACGCCACAGGCGGCACCATCCACATCATCTTAAATAATCAGATCGGCTTTACGACTCTGCCGGAAGAGGCGCATTCGATGCGCTACTGCACAGATCTCGCGAAAGCCTTCAACGCGCCGATCTTCCATGTGAATGCAGAAGATCCAGAAAGTTGCATCTATGCTGCCAAATTAGCGATCCGGATCAGACAGAAGTATCACTGCGATGTGATCCTCGATCTCAATGGCTATCGCAAATATGGACATAACGAGGGAGATGAGCCCGCGTTTACGCAGCCGTTGCACTACAAAGTTATTCGAGCTAAAAGCTCGATCCGCGAACTCTATTTTCAGCAGCTACTCAAGCACGGCCAGCTCGAAAAGGAGATGGCAGAGACGCTAGAAGAGGAGTTCAAAGCAACCTTAAGCAATGAGCAAGAGCTAGCCAAAGAGAGCGCCGAAACAGCAACCGATCCCCAAGAGGCATTTGGCAAAGCTTGGAGAGCGCCTCCGGAAGGAGCCACGCTGTTAGATCCTGTCGAGACCGCCGTCCAAGCAGAGACACTCCACCAAGTATTGGAAAGATTCGCTGCTGTTCCCGCCGACTTCCACCTCCATCCTAAGCTCCAGAAGTGGCTCGATGATAGAAAAAAGATGATGATCAATGATGCCATCGATTGGGGCTTGGGCGAATGCTTAGCCTTTGGATCGCTGCTTGTTGAAAAAACGCCTGTGCGATTAGCCGGCCAAGACGTTAAACGCGGCACCTTTAGTCATCGCCACGTGATGTGGGTCGATCAAGAAGACGCACACACCCACTATTCGCTCGAGCATCTGCAAGAAGGTCAGGGACGCTTCGATGCCGTCAACTCACCCCTCTCAGAATACGCGGCCCTTGGTTTTGAATATGGCTACAGCTGGGTCATGCCAGAAGGGCTTGTGATCTGGGAGGCTCAATATGGCGATTTTGTTAACACCGCCCAAGTGATGATCGACCAATATATCTCCGCAGCAGAGCAGAAATGGATGCGCTACTCCTCACTGGTCATGCTCCTGCCGCACGGCATGGAAGGGCAAGGCCCCGAGCACTCATCAGCAAAGCTCGAGCGCTTTTTACAACTCTCGTCCAATGAGAACATGCAGATCGTCAACGCGACGAGCTCAGCGCAATTTTTTCACGTCCTCAGAAGACAAGTGAAGCGAGCTCTGAAAAAACCACTGATCGTCTTTACGCCAAAAAGTCACCTGCGCTCGGCTCAGACACTCAGCCCTCTCAGCGCATTTACCCAAGGCTCGTTCCAGGAAATTCTCGATGATCCGGAACCGCCGACCAAAGCATCAAAGATCCTCATCTGCTCCGGCAGAGTTTACTTCGATCTTGTAGAAGAGCGCAAAAAGCGAAATAGAGAAGATGTGGTACTACTAAGACTTGAGCAGCTCTTTCCTCTGCACACCGAAAAACTCAAAGAGCTCCTGAAGAAATACAGCAGTGCAAGCAAAGTAGTCTGGGTGCAAGAAGAGCCGATGAACATGGGCGCTTGGGACTATATACATCCGCTTTTAGAGCAGAACCTATCTGAAAAACAAACCGTTGAGTTTGCAGGGAGACGACGCAGCGCGTCTCCAGCGACAGGATCGCACCGGCAACATGTTAAAGAGCTGCACGATTTTCTCGAAGAGGCATTTCAATGAAAGTAGAGATCAAGGTACCCAGCGTTGGCGAATCGGTAACAGAAGGCACCGTCGGCACGATTCTCAAGCCCTCCGGCTCACAAGTCAAAATAGACGATGAGATCTTTGAGCTGGAAACAGACAAAGTCAACCAAGCCATCTACGCGATAGCAGAAGGCAAACTCGAGCTGACGATACAGAGCGGCGATACCGTAAAAGTCGGACAAGTCGTCGGATCGATCGACAGCGAAGGCAAAGGTGCAGCAGCGCCAGCGCCCGAAAAACCGGCCGCGGCCGCACCAGCACCCACACCTGCCGCTCCGCCTCCGGAAAAAGCAGCAAGCTCAGGCCCAGGCATACGCCAGAGCGTCGATGAGTCTCTCCAACAGCAGAAAGAGAAACCCCCGCCGGCAGCGCCAGCGCCATCTGCTGCTGCACCGGCGCCAACCGCTTCTCCACAACCCTCCGGCAGAGAATCTCGCAAGAAAATGAGCAAGCTGCGCCGCGTGATCGCCGAGCGCCTCGTTCAAGTGAAAAACGAGACCGCCATGCTCACCACCTTCAACGAGATCGACATGTCGGCAGTTATGAATGTGCGCAATCTAGAGAAAGACAACTTTTTGAAAAAGCATGGCGTCAAGCTCGGCTTCATGTCCTTTTTCGTCAAAGCGTGCGTCGCAGCTTTGAAAGAGTTTCCAGAAATCAATGGCCG
>JAJFMM010000141.1 GCA_021772165.1 Chlamydiota bacterium
CAGCAAATTTTTCTACTGCCTTGTAGACGATGCCACGAGCTGTCGCTTTTTTGCCGCCCATCATGAGCTTGTTGATGAATTTTGCGAGCGTGTGGCTCTGATACACCGGATCTGGGGCGATGGTGCGCTTTTCAGCGCGTCTTCTTCTGGACATGTTCTTCCTAAGAATTAATTTTTTTCTTCACCCGGCCCACCTTTCGATGGAGCCTGCCCATGGAGTGCGCTCGCTTCGCGAGCCCATTCCGCGGGCAAAAACGCTTTTCAAATAGAAGCGTTTTGGCATTACTTTGGTTTTTTCGCGCCATACTTGGAACGCGATTTCTTCCGATCTTTTACCGCTGCGGTATCAAGAGCGCCGCGAACGATATGATAACGGACACCGGGTAAATCTTTTACCCTGCCGCCACGGATTAGTACAATGCTGTGTTCCTGAAGGTTATGTCCTTCACCAGGAATATACGCGATGATTTCCTGACCATTGGACAAACGCACCCAGGCTACTTTCCGTAGAGCCGAGTTAGGCTTTTTCGGGGTCTTTGTCTTCACCTGTACGCAAACGCCCCTTCTTTGTGGGCACTTTTGTAAGGCGGGAGCTGTGTTTCGCTTGACTTTGCTAACACGTCCCTTGCGGATGAGTTGGTTAATTGTCGGCATGAAGCCTTACTCCTAAATAAATAGCTAACAGTCTCCTAGGGTGGCTCCCTTTCGAGGATCCGCCCGCTGACGCAACGATTTTCGCACGCATTAGCGAGTAGTCCAGGAGTTCCCTTAGGATAGGAGAGGAATATACTAGGTCTGGAGATTTCGTAGAAGCTTAAAGTTGATCGCGGGTGATCGAAGTGCCTCATTTTGCTCGTTTCTGTGAAGGATTAGTCCTTATGCCACTGAATATAAGAGGGATGGTTAGTGTTAATTAATAATTTGAACCTTTTGGTGGTTTTGTTTATTTGATTTGTTTCGAATGTAAGTGAATTAACTATAACAACAATTGCGTAGAGATATTTTTATTTAATTGTCATTTTATTTTTTTATTTATAGTATTGGGTTTGGGAGGCGAATGGAATAGGGCCAAGCTTACGACGCTAAGTTTGAATATCATTTTGGACCCTTCTTTCCCCGCCTCCTATTTTTATTTATGGATCAGGCATGAAACGGTTAGTGAGTCTCTTTCTCTTTTTTCTCTGTGCGTGGGTTTCTCCTCTGTTTTGTGCTACGAGCACGTTGAGTGAGAAAGACATTCCGCGGGTAATGGATCGGCTATTTTCTTTTCACATAGAGAACAAATCGCTCAATCCTGTAATTATCCGACGCTGTTTTAAGGTATATATTGAGCAATTCGATTCTGAGAAGGCCTATATGCTCGAGTCTGAGGTACTTCCTTATCTGAATATGGATGATAAGAAGGTTGCCGGGATCATTGAAAGAATGTCGAAGCATGACTACAGAGATTTTGAGAAGCTCAACGATACCATGCAGAAATCGGTTCATCGTGCGCGGAAGATGCGCAAAACGTATGGAGATCGATTCATTAAGAGTGAGTTAGACTTTCCTGCTCCGAATTCTCAGCAGCCATCATCTAGCTACGCAGCGAATCTCGGCCAGTTACAGGAGCGCCAGATGAGTCGCCTTGCGCGTTTTTATCTATATCATCAGTCTCGTTCCAATATATCTTCTGTCGATCGCAAGGCTAAATTGCTCTCATTATTTGAGAGTAGAGCGCGTCGTGGAGAAAATCAGATACTTTTCCTCGGGCTTGATGGAGGGAAATTGGATTCCAAGCAGAGAGAGCATCTCTATTCATTGAGGATTCTCAAGTCTTTTGCGAAGAGTCTCGATACGCATACCTCTTTTTTCAGTCCTGAAGAGGCGCATGAGATGCGCCTCAGTCTTGAGAAGCAGTTCGAGGGGGTTGGGGTTGTTCTCTTTGAGGGTGTGGATGGTGTGATGATTTCCGAGCTGGTCAAAGGCAGTCCGGCTGCTCTATCTGGTAAGATCCAGGTGAATGACCTTCTCGTAGAGATTGATGGGACGAAAGTTGATGCGCTCTCTTTTGATCAGGTATTGGATCTTTTGAAAAGGAAGGCTCAGGGGAAGATGGTGCTTGGGTTCAGTCGCACCAGCGAGGGAGGGTCTGCATCCTTTTTCCGCGTGTCTCTTGAGAAGCGTCCGATCGTTATGAACGAAGAGAGAATCAAGGCGAGCTGGGAGCGATATGGCGATGGTGTGATCGGCAAAATCTCTCTTTATTCTTTTTATGAGAGCGCAAGTGGCGCGAGCTGTGAAAAGGATATTAAAGAGGCGATCAGGAGTTTTCAGGCTGTGGGTCCTCTCCGTGGGTTGGTTCTTGATCTCCGAGAAAATTCCGGCGGCTTTTTGAGCCAAGCGGTCAAAGTGTCGGGGATTTTTCTGTCGAATGGCGTTGTTGTGATCTCGAAATATGGCAATGGTGAGCTGCACTACTTACGTAATATTGTAGGACGCAGCTTTTTTAGCGGGCCGCTGGTCATCTTGACCTCGAAGATGTCTGCTTCTGCCTCGGAGATTGTCGCTCAAGCTCTACAGGATTATGGAGTAGGTATCGTGGTGGGTGATTCGCGTACCTTTGGTAAGGGCTCGATCCAGTATCAGACTGTAACGGATGCGAAGGCGGATATCTTTTTCAAAGTGACCGTTGGCAAGTACTATACAGCATCCGGCAGAACCACGCAGATTGAGGGTGTTAAGGCGGATATCGTTGTCCCGTCTCATTACGCTCCCTACAATATTGGTGAGAAATACCTAGAGTATCCGCTTCCTGCTGACGCGGTCGAGCCGGCCTTTGTGGATCCGCTCAGCGATCTGGATGTCTCGGCGAAGAGACTCTTTCAGAGCAAGTACATGCCGTATCTGCAACGAGTTGTCTCTTTCTGGAAGA
>JAJFMM010000142.1 GCA_021772165.1 Chlamydiota bacterium
TCAAAGATAACGTCTGTCTGGGGTTTCTTGTCATTGCAGACCAGATCCGACCTGGGGTCAAAGAGATGATCCAGAAATTGCACTCTCTCGGAATCAAAGAAGTCGTCATGCTAACTGGCGACAGTCAAAGAAACGCGGAGATCATAGCAAAACAAGCCGGAATAACAGCAGTCCACGCGGAACTGCTTCCCGAGCAAAAAGTCAGAATTGTTAGAGAGTATGGGCAGACCTATAAACACACACTCATGGTCGGAGATGGTATCAATGATGCACCGGCTCTAGCAACAGCTACTGTCGGCATTGCTATGGGCACCTATGGAACAGCGATCTCTGCCGAGGCCGCCGATATTGTTCTTCTCGTCGATGATTTAACAAAAGTCGCAGATGCGATATTGATCGGAAAACGCATGCTGCTCATTGCCAAACAGAGCATTCTCATCGGGATCGGACTCAGCTTTGCACTCATGGTCGTCGCAGCCTTTGGTCACATTATCCCAGCCGTCGGCGCCATGCTTCAAGAGATCATCGATGTCGCCGTCATCCTAAACGCTCTCAGAGCTCGCTACGGGGCGATACAGCATCGGCAGCCCCAATAAGATGAGCTCCCTATTGATCTCCTCTTGAACTGCTGTTTCAGGATTTGTCAGAGGAAGGCGCAGCTTGAGTTTACATCTACCCATCTTCGCAAGAACGGCTTTGATCCCTACGGGATTCGTCTCTTTTCCAAGCGCGCGAATGAGCGGTTGATAGCGATTCATGTACTCCTTGGCCAACTTCCACTTTCCGGCTCGTGCAGCCTGAATCATTCGCTTCCACTGCCTTGGAATGGCATTTCCAATCACAGAAACGGCACCTGAGGCTCCTTCCTTAATCATTTCCAAGGTAAGGGAATCTTCTCCCGCTAAAATGGGCAGGGAAGTCAACTCTCGGATTTTGCGCAAAAAGGTCGGATCGTTTGTCGATTCTTTCAGGGCAGAGGCAAAAGGCAGAAGAGCAATTTCGGCAATCGTCTCCGGCTGCAGTTGAATCACAGAACGACCGGGATTATTGTAGACGATGAAAGGCAACTCAACACAGGACACTGCTTGATAATGGAGGATACAGCCCTTTTGCGAAGGCTTATTATAATAGGGCGCTACGACCAGACAACCATCTGCACCCACTTTTTGTGCCATCTGCGTGAGGCGCACGGTCTGCTTTGTATCACTCGTCCCTGTCCCAGCCACAACCCAGATCTGCTTTTCAGCTGCATTAACACAGACTTCGAGAACTTTCTTTCGATCCGCATCACTTAAAGTGGAGGCCTCTCCTGTCGTACCCGAACAGATGATCCCATCCGATCCCTGTTCAACATGCCAATGAACAAGAGCCTGTAGAGCTTTTACATCGATACGTCCGCGTGTATCAAACGGTGTGGTGAGAGCAACGAAAGAACCCTCGAAAGAAATACCCATAGAACCCCCTGGCAAGATGATTCATTCTGGGAAAAGAGATCGTTATGATTCAAGAAGAGAATTTGCGTCGTGCAATCTTTCTTCCTGTTTTGCACAGGATAGAAGGTGCTGACATTGACGAGCCCTGCGCAAAAACTGATAGAACTGGTGGCGCATGGTCGTCTGAGGACCTCTGGAAAAAGAGAGCTCCTCTTGGAACAAAATAGTTGTTTCGTTTTCTAAGGAAAGATAGGCGCTGCCCTGAGGCTGTGAAGTAAAATATTTTGCAATTGCTTTTGGAGTCGCTTCATAGCCCGAGAAGACGGGAGACGACAAACGAAAAATTTGATTTTGTCGGTCGATTTCCAAGCTAATGTTTTGTTGTCCGGATTCCATCGCTAATATTGTAACAGATCAGAGGGAAATGATGTAAAGCGGTTTTACAACCAAGCATCGCCCCATTGGGAATTCCTGGCTGAGCGATAGGTTTCCTGCTTGCGGGAGACGCTCTTTTTTTCCAACTTTCCGTCCGTACAAAGTGGGAATTGAACAAAGCCACTACCTTTTTTGACAGGCCCAACAATACGTCCTAACGGAGTCTTAATCGGATCTTTTCCAAATGCTAGATAACTAAATTTTTCATCTTCGTAGCCAAGCGTTGCCCCTTTTAAAAATTTATGCATGCGAGTCCTTTCAACTCTGGCTGGAAAGTGACACCAATCGGGCGCCTGCATGGGACACGCTTCTCGGTGAGGACAGGGTGCAATCAGATGCCCACCCCTCTTTAAAACCCAATCGCGAACCTTAAGGATTCTCCGATAACCCTCGGGAGTACCCGGCTCCAGAATTACGATTGTAGACGCCTGCTCCCAGAGCCGCTCCATAAGGCTCTCTACTTGCGATGGGCTTAGTTCTGCAATCACATAGGAAAGTAAAGCCAGGTCGCTTGAGGGAAGAGCGTCCTCTAGAGATTGGCACAGCCAAGTTGCAGATTGGAGAAAAGGCGTCTCAGCCTCCCTGCAGAATTTCTGCCCTATTTCTGCCATGGGACGGCTTTTCTCAATCAGCACCAAGGAGTCGAGCTCAGGAAAAACTTCTGCGGCGGCCCAAGAGCCGGTGCCTGGTCCTGCTCCTAGATCGAGAAACGAGCTGGGCGAGACACCCATCTTCCGTTTGCATTCGAGCAGCACACGATGAATGGCGGCATACGTAGCGGGCATTCTCACTGCGAGATAGGCGGTGCGTGCGACTGCATTCTGAAAAAAAGGAACGGAGGAAGCTCGCTTTTCCTGATAAAGAGAGGTGAGCTGCTTGGAGGCAGTGCGTAGAGCCTCGTGAGAAAAAGCCGAACACTCTTGCTCGATCGCGTTCTGAAGAGATTCGGGAAGCTGCATTATCGAACTTTGATTTTTAGCTGTACGGTCAAATTCGGTCGCAAGAACTCTGGCAGAGCGCCTTCCAAAGAGATCCGAATAGGCACACCTTTTTCATCAGAAAGCGCAATCGGAGAAATCCAGGAAACAGCGCCTTCCCATTTACAAGATGAATCTGAGGGGAGATGTGCAAATACTTTCTGTCCGATCTTGATTTTGGAAATAGAGCTTTCGGGAACAATCGCCTCTATCCACATCTTTTTAGGGTTGCAGAGAGAATAGACTAGATCTCCGGCTCGAAGAGCTTCGCCTTCATGTTTTTCCTGCTTCACGACAAAGCCGGGAAAACCTGCTGGAACAGTTTTCCTTCGAATTGCCAGCTTCGTATGCTCTAGTTCTTGTTGAGACATTGAAATTTGTATTTTGCACTGTTCCGCCATCTCCTGCTGCTGCTGCATCTTGACCAGAGGAAATTCCGACTGATCATCTTCTCCCATCGCCTCATCAGAGCGCGCAGTTAAGTATTCCTGCATGGCTTCTTCAGCAGTAGTCAGATGGTTTGAAAGACTTTTGTGCAAAGAGTCGATTTTGGAAAGAAGTACTTCTTGAAAAGCCTCTTCCTCTGCGGCGCTAAGAGAGAAGAGAATCTCACCCTCTTCCACCCAAGAGCCCTCACCCGCTCGAAGAGAAGCCAATCTTCCGGCAGACTCCGAACGAACCTCTATGGGTTGCGTAGCCAAATGAGCTTTTTCAAGGCATATGTAGGGGAGCACCCAAACAAGCCAATACAGCAAAACGCTTAAAAGAACCGCAGCAGCGATGAGAGGTACGGTTAGCTGCCATTTCCGAAAATTTCGTAATTCCATAAATCCTATCTTTTTTTAACGGCTGAGAAATAGAGGATACTTGCCAAAAGACCCGCTCCCGCGGCAATCAAAAAGGGCGCTCCCGCCTTACCTCGATAAACAAGTCCTCCCACAACAGGAGCAATCGCCATCGCTAAGGATTGCATCGATTGACTGATCCCCAAAATTTTCCCCTGAATGTGTCTTGGCGCTAGACTAGAGATGAGACCGGTGCAAAGAGGCCAGGCGAGGCCTGCGAGGATCACAGAAAAGCCCAATACTGTCAAAACGATCCAGAGCGCCTTAGGAAGTACGATCAAGCCGCAGAGCAGAGTGAAGGCGATCAAACAGACTTCTAAAACTACCGTTGAAGAGAACCTTTTCTGAAGAAATTTAGTCAGATAGCCCGAACCAATGGCCCAGCAAATTCCCATGAAAATCGCAAGATCCGCAATGTTCGAATTGCTGAAATGATATTTTTCTACAACCAGCACAGGTGTGAATTGAAAGAGGAGCGTCCATGCAAAAAGAAAGAGAAAATATATAGCATATACGCGTTTGATTTTTTCTGTTTTCAGAGCTTTTTGGATATTGTGAAAACCCTCTAAAAAATCGTACTTCACATCGGGATGAACTTCGGCTGTTTCGCGAAAGTAAAAAAGAACAAAAAGAAAGTTAATCACGGTAAGACCCGCTGCAAGCCAGAGAGGTAAGTGGGGACTGAACAGAGGATTCAGAGAGGGGTCGGATAGTTTTCCTCCCACAAAAGCGCCTAGAATAAAAGAGAGACCCACGAGGACAGACAAGTAGCCGAAGAGTCTGATCTTCGCCTTTTCGTCCGGACTCACATCGACAACGCAAGCGAGACAAATAGGAATATTGCTAGCAAAAACACCAGTAAGCAGACGGCTGACAAAAAGAAGCCAAAGTATCCCAAACTGCATAGCAAAAGCGCTCAATCCCAACCCGATGAACGTGAAAAAAACGCTCACAACTAAAGCTCTTCTCCTGCCCCGGCGATCCGCGTATTCTCCCAAAAAAGGAGATCCGAAAAACTGCCCCAGAGAAAACGCCATGAGAAACAGACCTAAAATCGTCGTTCTTTCTGTGACGGAAACATCCGCGGAGAACAAACGATTATGATGATCGAGAAAAAAGGGTGCGAAAATAGGAAAAACGATCGACCAGCAAAGGTTGTCGACGAAGAACGTAAAAAAAACAGACGCTAAAGTCAGCTTTTGTTTTCTAAGCACAATTTATAAATTCCAATCGATAGGCTCGATGCCTGCCTCTTTTAAGAATATATTGGTTTTTGAGAAATGCTGACAGCCGAAAAATCCAGTATACGCAGAAAGAGGCGATGGATGAGGAGAGCTGAGAATCAGATGAGGTGAATTTTCTTGCCCCGTAGCGGCGTGCTGCCACTTTTCATAAGCTGATTTTCCCCACAAAATAAACACGAGAGGTTTGGAGCGCTCAGCCAACAACTGCACAATGCGATCGGTAAACACCTCCCAACCCTTTCCATAATGAGAGCGTGGCTGCCCCTCGCGCACACTCAAAGTAGCGTTGAGAAGCAGCACTCCCTGACGCGCCCATCCCAAAAGAGAGCCGTGGGAGGGACGAGTAAAACCAATGTCTGTCGCTAACTCTTTGTAGATGTTTTGCAGCGAGGGGGGAATCTGAACGCCGGGTGCTACGCTGAAACTCAGACCATGTGCTTGCCCAGCACCATGATAGGGATCTTGCCCCATGATGACGACTTTAACATCTTCGAAGCGGGTGTGGCAAAGAGCGTTAAAAGTCTCTTCAAAAGGAGGATAGATCGTCTGTCCATCGGCGTTCTCTTTAGCAAGAAACGCTTCAAGCTGACGCATATAAGGTTTTTCGAATTCGGGTCGTAGGCGCTCCATCCAAGTAGCGTCCATACAAGCATTCGCAGCGGAGTGTGTTGTCATGGGCAAAGAGGATAGCAAAATCCGACATAAGAGAGAACCCGGCGCTTACACAAACAGTAAAAACAATTTGAAGCCTAGACAGAATGGCATGACTTTCTCTACAATGGTTCGCTTTTAGGAAGGAAGCACATGCAAAATTTGGCAGAGAATAATCTAATCCGTTTTATCAACATCACCCGCAAAAAAGACGCTCTCTACGCCAATTTTCGTGTAAAGGGGCTGCGCAACGGAGTGGTCTTTTCCGCTTCGATTTCAGTAGACCTGACTGCCCTAGAACTGCATCCCGGCGACTCGCTCGAGAAAATCGTTGAAGAGTGTGCCCGCCACGGCTTGAAAGAGTTCAAGAAGGCGGAGATCCAGTTCGAGGGTGTAGCTTCCGTATTGAGCGACTATCTGGGTGTGGCGCAGCTTGGCTAGCGCGCTTGCATGGGGTGCAAGAGGTCGGAGGTTCGAATCCTCTCATCCAGATTCTTTTTTCCAGCTTGTAG
>JAJFMM010000143.1 GCA_021772165.1 Chlamydiota bacterium
GTGTTGGGCCTCGGCTCACCCGATATACTGCTTTACCTACTCATTCATCCTAGGCTTTGGCCCTACTTTCCTCACGCTTTCTTTCGTAAAGCCTGTAATTTTTTCAGAAAACTAAGGACTGCACCATGAACGTGCGAGCACTTTTGCTGCAGATCCTAAATACTCACCCTCGAGCAAAGTCGTCTGTGCGAAAAATCCGAGGCATTCTCTACGGATTTTTTAATCTTACGCTTCCAATCCTCAAGCATAAAATACTTAGACAGGTTAAAGAGCTGGATCACAGCACGCAACTCCATCTATTGACAAGACACGATATGGGCTGCTGGCTACATAGCCTCCATTATGCCGAACTGCGAAATACTCCTGAGAAAAGAGTTATCGTCATTCTTCTGTCCTCGTACTATAAACAGATTCATCTCATTGCTAAAATTCTGTTTCCTTCTCTTCAGATCATCTCCGTAGGAAACTGGTATACAGATCTTCTAAGGAAAACCTTCGGACACTTTTGCCTACAAACGCAAACCTTCAATCCAATATATGGACTGATCCGCTCTCATCGACTCGATAGTCTTGTTCTGTTTGATATGCCCATGGAGCTCGAATGGCCCTTTAAAAGTAGCTATGACGCTCAACTCGATCCTCATTTGACAAACAGCCACTCTCTTCCCATAGAGTTCGTAAATGCCTACAAGAAATTTCGAACCTATTCGCAACATCGCCACGAGTTATTCCATGATTATATACGACTTGCTAAAGAGACCTCCAGAACACCTTCTAAGGATGACAAATCCCTTGCATTACTGAAAAGTGCATTAGAAATACATGCCCCCTATGCAATTCTGAATATCAACTGCAAGTCCTATAACGACATCATCTTGGATAGGCGGAAAATTCATCATCCCGAGCGTTACAACATCATCATCGATGAGCTCATCTCACGCGGCTTTAGTGTTGTCATCCAAGGAAGAAGAGAGCAGCCCTCCTTTGCAAGTAGAAAAGGTTTGATAGACTATACTAAGACACATTGGACCTCTCTTGAAAATGATATTGCTCTTTATGCCGGATGTGATCTCATCGTTTCGAGCAAAACCGGCCCTGAAGTTTTTGGTACCGTTTTTGACAAACCAACTTTAGGATTAAATTATGTTGAACCTAGCGGAATCACTCCGACAACCCGATTACGCTATTTTCCAAAAAAAATTCGAGATAAAGTATCCCGCCGGATCCTGAACTGGAAGGAACACTATTTTCATCCCTGCTTCTTCCATTTTGGCCAAATTTACTTTGACAGTCCGAGTGAGCATGAATACCTGGATATGAGCGAGGAAGAACTCTACGAGAGTCTCAACGAATTTTTACCGCTAGTTCAAAAGACAAAAGCTGAATGGACAGTCTATACTGACCTTCAAAGAGAGTTCAAGGAGAGCTTAACAGCCCTACATCTCGGAGGAAAATACGCACCCGGAGTTCCTCTAGATGCTTATTTGAAAACCACAAACAAAACCAGTCCATAAAGGAGTCTCTGATGGGAATTGGAAAAGGTCCAGCCATACTTTTAATGAAAGAAGCTCTCAGACGCCCTTTTGAGGGTAAGTTACTGACCCTTGGCAGACAAAATGTTTCGATATCAAATTACCAAGTCAGAAAATATGCCAAATTATCTCGCTTTCCACAAATGGAGGCAGTGCGAGGTGATAAACAATTTGAACGACTCGAGGACATTGATTTTTTCTCCTCACTAGGCTTCTCTGAAATCGATTCACTTGACTATTCAAATTACGAGCAAGCAACGATCTCCTTTGATCTTAACAGCGGAGACACACCGGAGCACCTCCATGAAGCCTTCGATGTCATTTATGACGGAGGAACCATCGAACATATCTTCAATGTACCCAATGCGTTAAAAAGCATCATCTGGATGCTAAAGCCCGGGGGCCGATTAATTCATCTCACTCCTGCGTCCAATTATCTCGAGCATAGTTTCTTCATGTTCTCACCCACCTTTTTCTACGATTACTACAAATGCAATGATTTCGAGATAAATTCTCTCCAAATCGTCCAGCACTCTACAAGTCATGATTATAAATACAGGGTTTACGACTATTCTCCTGGATGCTTTGCAGGAACAAGCATAGGCTCCGGTGGACTCGACAACCAAATGTACGTAGTCCACGCAATTGTAACAAAGACTCAAAACTCTACTTCTAATCGAGTTCCTAATCAGAGCATGTATGCCCAAGATATGTGGAATAAAGCACCGGCCAAAGCAGCGAGTTCCAGAATGAACAAATGGAAGCAGAAGTTAAAAAATTCTCCTCTCTATCCGATGTATGCGGCATGCAGATTGAAATTAAGAAGGCATGGAGTACCTCTACCCATAGCCGATGAATTTTAGCATTACACATTGCAAAAAATTTGTTTCAACCCTAACCTAGGAACAGGCGCAAACGATTATGATAAAGACAGAAAAAGACTATTGGGATCAAGCTAAAGAGCTTCTAGGAGATTATCGCGTTACCTACTCAGACAACAAGAAGTTTGATTTTATATCAGATCCAGAAAGCTTAATACTCCATCTTACCAAATGTAAATTTGCCATGAGAATGGCAACGAACAAGCGCTCTGTTCTCGAGCTTGGCTGCGAGATAGGAGTAGGCGCTTCAGTTCTTGGTGAAATGGCAACCTCCTACCTTGGTATAGATACAAATCGCGATCATATAGAAATTGCGAAAAAAAACTTTTCTGATTCAAAGTATCAATTTCAATGTGCTGACTATTTTCAGAAAAAATTTGGCGTTTTCGAATCTATTATCACCTTTGATGTCCTGGATCCCCTAGCAATTACTGAGAAGAAGACCTTTTTAGACACGATCTTCGAGCAGTTGGCTCCTAAAGGATTACTTGTTCTCGGATCTTCTTCTAGCGACATCAAAGAACTACTAGACCAGAAATTTTTTCAAGTGTGGCATTTCGGAATGACTGGCGAAATTGTCCATACCAATGTCGCTGAATGCACCTATCATATTTTTCTCTGCTCTCACATTAAAAACGGATAAGAATGACCACGAATACACAATTTCATCTTGGACGCTACGCATCTAACTGGTTTCATAAATCACCGCGTAGAATGCTGCAGGCACTATCCTACTACAAATTTGCAGCACATCTCATAGGCCAAGATAAACGCGTTTTGGATGTTGGATGTAACGAAGGAATTTGCACCTGGCTTTTTGCTAAAAAATGCGGTTTCGCTTTAGGTGTCGATTTTGACGAAGAGGCCATTGCTGCAGCAAAAGCTAACTTCCAGGGCTCCTGCATCGATTTTAAGGTAGCAGACGTCCTTAAAACGCGAATTGAAGGCGTTTGGGACGCAGTTGTAAGCTTCGATGTCATCGAACACATTATGCCAGAGAATGTATCTGCATTCATGGAAGGCATTATCTCATATCTCACTCCAAATGGCATCTCTGTTATCGGAACTCCGAGTGAAGTCAGCCAGCAGTTCGCCTCTGCCTTCGCAAGAAAAGGACATGTGAATATCTACTCACCTCAAAGACTAGAAGAAGAAATGAGCCGTTATTTCGAACACGTTTTCCTCTTCTCTGTAAATGATGAGGTTGTCCATACAGGCTTCTCTAAACTAGCCCATTATCTCATCGTGGTTGGCAGCCAACCGAAAAAGCAATTTTTGCAAATCTAACCGCTCCTAACACGCAGAGACAACTAAAAAATCTTTTAATAATTTCCTCTCTCTAGTAGCTTGTACGTCCTAAAAAATTTCACCTGCAGGAGAATACTAGATGAGAAATTCATTCTATCGTTTTGTCTTTTTGTTATTTGCAATACTTCAAATCACAGCCTTTCACCCACTGCATGCACGCAATATTTACTTATTCGGCGATAGTCATCAGGGGGCATTTACTGGCATCCCAGGATGCTGTTCCGCATTGAATGACGGCATTACCATGCATCGTGTCGGCCGAGATCGCTTAGGAGTTCTGAATATAGAGCACGTACAGTTAATTCCCGGTGATGCCGTACTCTTTTCCTTCGGGCAGATCGATGTAGGCTGGCATATATGCAAACAGAGAGATCTTACCAACCGCAACTTAGAAGAAATCATCCAAACTCTAGCAGTTGAATACATCCAGGCACTTCGTGAAATTACCGAATCCCATCCAGATGTCATCAAGATTGTCTACAGCATTCCCCCTCCATCAGATATATTCGTTCATCAAAGTTTGACGATTGGATACAGCGGTACTTTAGCCGAGAGAAGCTTCATCACTCATCGTTTGAATGACCTATTGAGAGAACTCTGCCCTATGAATGGCCTTGAATTTCTTGATGTGTATGCAGATTACGCCGATGAACTAGGCTATTTACGTCCAGAGCTAGCTGATGCTTCAGGCTATCATATAGATACTGGCTGCAACCGCCCCATCCAAACTAAGCTTACAGAAATACTAGAAAACTACTCTCTGTAAAGCTAGTTAGCCGAACCAAAAAGGCGGATTGTTTTTCCGCCTTTTATACCGAAATGAGCTCAGTTGATGGCTTTATCATGCACGATAAACGCGGCACCATGCCAACCATACGTGAAGAATAGAGAAAGAGAATAATCAACGTTGTCATCAAAAACTTCAGCAATCGCTTTCCTTTCGCCAAAGTTTGGATTCCCTCTAGAGGAATTATAATCATCAAAGAGAAGAATCGCTCCATCCAAGAGGACTCTCGATTTGACAAGCTTGTCCAACACATCAAATGCAGATTGATAGAGATCACAATCCACATGAACAAGAGACAACTTTTTCTGAAATTCCGTCTTTTTCAAGGTATCCGCGTAAAAACCTTTATGAATAGACAGTCTCTTTGAAGGTATGATCTTAGAGAGGGTCTTAAAGATACTTTTCTCCGCATTAGGAAAAGCAGACATAGATGTCTTACACCAAACAGCAAGATCTTTCACCTCATAACAGTTCATATCAGGGTCAGATGAAATATCGGGTAGCCCTTGAAAGGAATCAAACAGATGTAGTGATGATCCTAAGCGAAATTTCTTAATGCACTTAGCAATCACTCTCGATGTGAAACCGTTAAATGTTCCAAATTCAGCAACATCTCCCTTAACCTGGTTCTGTTTCAGAAACTCGAAACATCTTAGAAAAGCTTCGTTATAAACTTTTTTAGCATGGAACCAACTATAATTGTACGACGGAGGAGGCAACAGGGTCGTATCATTTGTTATCTTTACGATACAACGCCACATAAACCAATAAATTTGGGTAATAATTCTTCTTGTTTTCTTCATAGTAACTCTTCAGTGAAAAGGATTGATCTTACTAGAAATTCATAGGCAAACGCTACTGGAGCTAGCGGTATATAGTCAAGAAAGTATTGACTCTATCAGACCTAACTCTATTTGAGAATCCTAACCAAAAATTTCAAGAACGGTTCGATTTTGATCGACTCTTGATTCCCTACCATTTGAATACTCATCGCAGCTGCAATGGAACCGAGAAAACCTGCTAAGGCAGGTGGAAGTTTTTTCGCCATACAGAGAGATGAAATCGATAGGAATGCATCACCTGCTCCAATGCGATCAATGCTATTGGATGCTAATGCAGGAATACGAACTGATTTTCCTGTAGAGGAATAGCAAACAACACCATTGACACCACGAGTGATCGAAAGAGTTGAGGCATCGAGTATTTGGCAAATATCTGCAGCCAAACCGGGAAGAGAACTTAACTTATCATGGACTGAAAGACGCAGTTCAGGTTCATTCAGTGAAATATAATCAGCCCGTCGATAGTTCGTTACAGCATTAAAGCCTCGATTTCCACTATTGATCTGTGCATTTAAGGCCAGAAATGTAGGTGAATCGCATATCGCATCAATCAGAATCGGATTAGTAAAACCATTTCCAAAATCAGAGACCAGAATAAGGTCGAACGAGGATCCCTTTTCTTTGATGTAATCGACAATACGTTTTGTTTGGTGTGATCTGAGCGCTTCTTCTTGCCCTGAATAGGTCTCAAATAATTTTGTCAGGAGTTTTCCGTCTTTCATCACGTATCGTTTTTTTACCAAAGTATTTGAATCTTCTAAGATAGTAAATTCTGGAGAAATTCGCGGATCTAGATTGTGAGAAATAAAGTTTGAATAGGGGCATTCTCTTCCTATTGCTGTCAAAAGAGATACCTGCCCAGCAAATTGTGCTACATGATTAGCAATAATTAACGAACCACCAAGAAAAACTTCTTTCTCGTTGCAACGAGCCACCATATGAAGGCCTTTTCCTGACTGACCTAGAGGTTCTGTATATTGATATTCATCAATGATTGCATCTCCGATCACTAATACCTTTAAATCAGACAGTGAGTGGACATGATCGAGAATTTCAGAAGTCGAGAAACGGCTTTTCATTTTTTCAATGAATTCAGTCACTTCTTTGGGTATGTGATCAAAGTATTTGTTGAGGAGCGATGAAGATGAGAAAACAACATCATCCGTGTAAAAAATCTTTCCACCAGCCTCTTCAACAGCATTGGCTTCTTCAGAAATCTTTCCCGTAATATCGCCTGTATGATCCGCGTATTCCTGGCCTTTCACATATAGAGAAGGACGGATTTTTCGAATTGCTGAAATTGCATCTGGAGATTCATTGAGCACGACATAGTCAACATCTGAAAGACCTGCCAGAGATTCTAAACGCAACTGTTCAGGAAAGGCTGGTCTACCAGGACCTTTATTGACAAATCGATCAGGCGTCAATGTAACAACAAGCAGATCCCCTTGTGCTCTTGCCTCGCGAAAATGTCGAAAATGGCCAGGATGAAGGAGATCAAAGACTCCGTGGCATTGAATAATCTTTCTACCCTTACGACGTTCTGTTTCAAGAACAGCTTGGATTTCTTGAATCGATTTGATCTTATCGAGACGGCGAGTTTCTAAGGACTTTGGATTCATCTGATACCTGTTTGTTCCAGCAATCAATTATTGTATGCAAAAGGAAAAAGTGTGCAGTCTCCACAAGACCGTAATCCTTGCGATTGATCCAGAAATTCAATTCACCAAGAGTCCGTAGAGGATTGGAAGAGTTAAACCCACTCAGCGTAATCAAAGGAGCTCCTCGAGTACGTGCAACAGAACAGGCATTAAGGATATTCGGTGATTTCCCTGAACTGCTGATCGCAACTAATAGGTCATGAGGCTTAAGCAATTGTTCCAAAGGATAGGAAAATACATTTTGGTAGCCAATGTCGTTCGAAAGACATGTCAAGAGATTGGAATCATAGAACGTTTGAGAAGGCACTTGAAGAGCTTTCATGAGGTCGTTGCTAAAATGAGAAGCGATCCCCGCACTACCTCCGTTGCCAATTACGTAAACAATTCCTCCCCCTTTTCTGGTTTGAAGAAGGGCATTTTGGGCTTTCTGTAGGGCCTGTTGTTCGGTTAGGCTGCCTTCATTAGAAGTATAACTACAAGAGCGGACAGAATCCGCCAGTTCTTCGAAACGAGTATGAAACATAAAATCCTACTTTAGATACTGAAACCAAGTTTTGGTTGCTTCTTGAATTGTATCAGGTTCCCAGAGAGGGGCATCTCGAAAACCATCTATATGATCAAGTATATGGCGGACACCTTCTTCAAAAGAGCATTTTGATTTCCATCCAAGTTTGTCCTGTATTTTAGCAACGTCCGCAAAAGTACAATCGGGTTCACCAGGCCGTTTTGGTATATAGGTAATCGGGCCTCCTAACAACTCCACAAGACGATTGACGCTGTAATGGCCTGAACTTCCTACATTCATAGAATCGTTCGATAACGTTGATTGAGCTGCAGTATAGAATGCATCCGCAACATCTTTAACAAAGGTAAAATCACGCGTTTGCTGACCATCGCCAACAACAGTAAATGGCTTCTGGCGCAACTTTTGAGCCAGAAATACACCAAATACAGCTCCATAGACACCCGTCGTTCTCGACCTAGGACCAAACACATTGAATAATCTGAGAGAAAGCGCCGGTAATTGGTATACTTGAGCCCAATGCATGACGAGCTGCTCTCCGAGGTACTTTGTTAAAGCGTAAGGATATTGAGGATTCATAGGCGCTGTTTCAGGCGTGGGATACTGCTTTGCAATCCCATAACAAGAAGAAGAAGCTGCATAGAGAAATCTTTTTACATCAGCCTTCTTGGCTGCTTCAAGTACGTTAAAAGTACCGTCGACATTGGTTTCAAAATAATCCCGAGGTTTCTCTATAGAAGGAACAATATCTGCTAGAGCGGCAAGGTGAAAAACCCAATCCACTCCATCGAATAATCCTTTCAGAGAGTCCTTGTTACGTATATCTGCCTCTACAAAACGAAAATTTGGATCTGTCTCTGCTTGCTTTAGATTTCTCATCCATCCGCCGCAGAGGTTATCAACGACTGTGACAGAATGGCCATTTTCAAGAAGAAGGTCTGTTAAGTGGCTACCGATAAATCCAGCACCACCCGTCACAACAGCACGTTTGTAAAGCGGTTTTACATTCATTGGAGATTCACAGCTTTCATGGTTTTAATGTTAAAATAGCTAGCGTTGTTGAGAGCATCTTGCAACTTGCCTGTTTCAAACGCTTGCACGAGATCTTCGATGGCATTCTTTATGGTGTGCTGAGGTTTAAAGTTCAGCTTCTCAGCAATTTTTTCTGAAGAGACGTGATAGGAACGATTATCGTCTGTTGGCTCGACAGTAAGTTCTACTGGTTTTCTTTGGCCCACGATCTCTTGAGCCATCTTCGCTAACTCCATAACGGTGTGATTGTGATAGCCAACATTAAAGATTTCATTTTGGATCTTTTCTTTAGGAGATTCCAAGACATGTACATAGGCTCGAATCATATCTTCAATATGGATATTGGGGCGCATTTGGGAGCCTCCAGTCACTTTCACTTTTCCTGTGTTGTAGGCAAGGTTGGTAAGAAGATTTACAACAACATCGAGTCTTTGACGTGGAGCATAACCACACACTGTTGCGGGGCGAATGATTGTACAAACGAAATCCTCCGTTCCATGGCTAAGAAGAATTTTCTCACATTCTGCTTTGAATAGGGAGTAATCCGTGAGGGGTTCAAGAGACATTTCTTCCGTAACGTTTGGCTCTGCTTTCACTCCATAAACGGATGAAGAGGATGCGTAGATAAATCGTGAGATTCCTTGCTTCTTAGCTAACTGGACAAAAGGCTCAAAACAATCGAGATTAATCGATTTACCAAGGGCAGGATTTAACTCAAAGCTAGGATCATTGGATATGCAAGCAAGATGAATGACTGCATCCGATCCTTTAAGTGCTTTTTCCATAGCGGCAAGATCTCGGATGTCACCTTTCACCTGCTTTAGACGAGGATTATTCCCGACAGCATCGAAAACGTGCTCTCCGTATAGATACAGGTCGTAAACAGTTACAGAATGTCCCTTTTCAAGAAGGAAGGGAACCAATCTGGAGCCAACATATCCTGCGCCTCCAGGAATAAATACGTGCATAAATTCAGTCTCCTCTCAGTCAGAGAATGGAAGTTAATGGAATCGAGCCTTTCGAATCAAGAATTGATTACAACCCGTCGCAGTTCAATTGAGAAATTAGGTCGCTCGTCTTCTTAAACGTCAATCCGGTTGCTTGATGAAATTTGTCACAACATAGATCCGTTTTCAGAGGTCTTTTGAATTTTTCACCAAGATTTGAAAGAGAAATCGGCTCAACAAGCGAAAGGGGAGCTTGAATGGACTTCGCAATAGAACAGGCTAGGTCGTACCGGCTCCATGATTCAGGGCCTCCTAGATGGTAAACTCCGTGAGCTTGACGAAGCATCAGTGTATAAATTCCCTGAATAACATCTTCTAGGTAAACGGGAGAAAAAATTTGATCTTTTGCTGCTCGAATTGTCTCGCCTTGCCTTAGCTTAAGCTTCATCTCTTCGAGTAAACCAACTCCCGGTTTCTCAACATTGTAAACCTTTGTCAGTCGAAGAATTAATGACATTTCTGGTGGACAGGCAAGAGCTTGCTTTTCCAGTTCAGCTTTTTGCCTTCCATATTCATTGAGAGGATTCGGAAGATCTGCTTCAGAATAGTTTCCTGAGATACCATCGAAAACATAATCTGTTGAAAAGAGGACTGTCTTGATTCCTCTAGCCCAGCAGTATTGAGCCAATTGAACCGTTTTTGTGACATTGCATAGTGAAGTTTTGTCAGGATTTCTCTCACACTCTGCAATATTAGGGATTGCAGCAGGGATCAGGACATGAGTGATTGAATCTGCTAGAGGGCAAAGGGATTCCGGATCTGAATGTTCTAGGTCAAAATAAAGAGCATCCGTTCGATTCTTTTGCCTACAGGTTCCGACAACTTGGATAGAATGCTCTTTGAAGAAACTCCAAAGAGCCTTACCGATCAATCCATCGATTCCAATGATAAGGGGGTGCATTCGTCAACGCGCCCTTTTTAGAATGAAATTCAACTCGGCAGAGATGCGCAGCTCATCATTTTCATGTTTCGGACCGCAATGCACAAGATTCATATCAAAAAGAATACAGGAACCTTGAGACAGTTCAGGGGGAGACATAAAGTCATTTTCCCGTGCCTGAAGCCAATCAGGGCTAATATTAGGACGACGTCCATATTCCGTGCTTTCTACAATCGTCTCAATATGTTCTCTGTGAGAAAAAGGCACTACCTGTAGCGTCGTAGTCGGGATGCAGCCTTTCAGAGGAATCCATATTTTTATGCAGTCAGTCAGGTGATTAAAACGAAATGGGATTTTAGGATCATAGCCCTCGCCAAATTCTAGCTCCCAAAAACTTGCATCACGGTGAGGCCTTCCTGCATCTGGCTTTTCAGGCCTAACGCATCGCCAGTAAATGGCAATATCCTCTGGGGTCAATGCAGAATTGGTGACCGCTTCTTGAGGATATACCGCATTAATACTTGAATCAACAGCTCCGAGATTTTCGCAAAAATTCTGGTGTGCCCACGAGTGAATTTGCTTAGAAATTTCCTTAGGGAAAATACGAAACGCTCTCGTCATTTTCTGTGACCAGATCTGATCTGAAATCGATGAGACAACGTTATCTAGCGATTCTTGTTCTTTTGGAGCTCCTAACTGACGAATGAACTGCTCTATATGAGAGAGCATCAGATGGCGTAGATGGTCAGGGAAAGGGAAGGTTGTATAACCCTTTTCGCTGAGATCGTTTTGAAGCTTAGGCGATGGATGCGTAACGTTCATTTAGTTCTCCCTGATTAACAAAACTCAACTTCTTGAGATGTTGTTGATTGCAAATTCCATAAATTTTTATACATGCCGTTTTGAGAAAGCAGCTCATCATGGCAACCGCTCTCAATGATTTTTCCTTTGTTCACGACGAATATCTGATCAGCTTTTACAACAGTAGACAACCTGTGAGCGACGATGATAACCGTTTTTCCACTTTGCATCAGATTCAAGGATCTTTGAATTAGGTCTTCTGATGCGCTATCGAGGCTACTTGTAGCTTCATCGAGAATGAGAATTTCAGGATTTACAAAGATTGCTCTTGCTAAGGCTATACGCTGGCGCTCTCCTCCGGAGAGTTTGTAGCCGCGCTCTCCAATAACTGTGTCATATCCTAGAGGAAGGTGCTGGATAAATTCTGATACACCAGCTTGCTGAGCGGCTGCAATTACCCTTTCTTTAGGTACTGAATAGTCACCAAAACGAATGTTTTCTTCGATAGTTTCATTGAAGAGGTACGTGTCTTGATGGACAGAGCCAATCTTGCCTCGCCATTCTTGTTGAGAAAACTGAGTTAGGGGGAGCGAATCGATGAAAATATCACCTTCAGTTGGACCTCTAAGGCCTAAAATCAAATCAAGAATCGTCGATTTTCCAGAGCCTGAAGGTCCCACGAAAGCAACCATTGAGCCTTTAGCGATTTTAAAGGATATCTCATTCAGTGAGCGTCTTTCAGAAGATGGATAGGTTAAGGAAACGTTCCTAAACTCGATATGACCATTCCATTGATCACAAGAGAGTCCCCCCGTAGGTATAAATTCCTTGTTATGAACTTCAAGAATTCTATTCAGCTGAAGAGCAGACCCATAATACATCCCCGCAGAACTCAAAGCAGCAACGCAAATTTGTAAACGAGTCGCTAAGCGATACGTTAGCGCAACATAGGTAAGCAAGCTTGGCAAAGACGTTGAATTGCCAGAGGACAGTATTATCGAACCAAAAACAAGAATTGCCCCAACGAGAAGCACGCTAATGATTTCGTTCAGAGCTGGAATAGTGCTATGCCAAAGATATGCTTTTTTAGAGCTATAGGATAATTTTTTGAGAAGACCGTCAATCTTCTGAACAACATAGTCATATTTGTAAAAGGCATGAATCGGCCTCAGGCCCTGTAGAAATTGTACACTTTCATGACTCAACTCAAGGAGATGAGAGGTTAATACTTCAGAAAGACGCGTGATTTTCGTAATCAGACTTCTTTGAATCCAGATAAAAGATGAGAATATGCAAAAGGTCACCATACTCAATTGAGGAGAAATCCAGAATAGCATGAATAAGATCCCCACAATCATGAACAGCGCAACCAGAGCACGATTGACTGCATCTAGAAGGGGGTGAATGAATGTGGATGGAGCTTTTACGAATTCGTTCAGATCACCAATCTTATACTTAGAAACAAAAGGGAAGCTAAAGCGAAAAATCTGTTTGTAAACCTGTCGTTGAGCAGAAATTTGCACTTTGAGTGAAAGGTTTGACGTGCCTCGAAGCGTGAAATACGTTGAAATGGCACGTACCGCCTGTAAAAGCACTGCTACTGAAACTAGAAAGCAGAAAAGAGCGATACTTCCCATGCTATTGAGCCATTCAGTAAAATATAGCGGCGCAAAATTGGAAGCCTGTATGGGCTTTCCATCGATTGCAGAAAAAGCCATGAGAATAAATGCAAAGGATCCTCCCTCTAAAAGAGCCGTTATAAAATGAAGAGGAAGCATCAGTAGTAGGTATTTCGAATGAGCATACCGTTTACCAATAAACAATTTCCAAACGGGTGATTGAAAGAAGAAGAAAAGCTTTTTGGGATAAAAACGAGGAGGAGGAGAATCATTGAGATGAGTCATCGTAGCAAAATACCTTACTTAAACGCAGAACACATCACACAGGAAACACGTGATCAAACGACATCGAGATTCTACAAAAAATTCTTGAGCGACTCAAGAACAATCTAGAAATCCTATCTCGCTTAAAATTTCTTGAAATCCTCTTAACAAATCGCATTGACATAAAGTTTTTCCTTGTCTAGATTCTTGGCTCTTCAATTTTGAGGGCTTATGTTTGAAGACCCAATTACATGGAACGCACTTCTCAAAGAAATGCGTAAATTTCCACTTGCAGAGCAGATTTCCAGCAAAGCGCACATTCAATCCTTTGAAGAATATGAGAGCCTCTACCGAAAATCGCTAATCAAGATTTCGAAAATTTTGAGACCT
>JAJFMM010000144.1 GCA_021772165.1 Chlamydiota bacterium
GGAGGCCTGAAACGGGTTGTGAATCTTCACCGGAAAGGGTCGCTTCATCGCGGCTCAACGGCCCGCGGATCACAACCGGTGCGTAGTTGTCGAGTCTTGAGGAAAACGCAGTTGCACCGAGCTGCTCGAGTCCCTCTAAGAGCGGCTGCACAGGGCGGAGGTGTCGGATCGAATCGTCGCCGGTTAATATCGCATAGCGATCTTGCAGGGCGGCCAGCGCTCCTGCAAAGCGCAAAACAATGCCTGAGTTGCCGCAATAGATCACATCGTCGGGGGTGCGCACTTTTCCGCTGGTACCGCGGACCAGAAGCGAATTGTCCTCCGAGGGTTCAATGACAGCTCCGAGTGCCTGCATCGCGCGGACCATGGAAGCTGCATCGGGTGACGGTAGGAGATTGCGCACTCGGCTCGCACCTTGTCCCATTGCAGCAAACAGGATGGCGCGTAGGCTGTGTGATTTTGACGAGGGCACGCGGATGGAGCCCTTGAGGCTGCTGGGGCGGACGTGGTAGCGTGCCATTAGGTTTCTCCCAGTTGATCGAGCCATTCAAGCATAGTTACAATCTGCTTTTCATCGACTACGTGAGTATACTCGTTACAAGAAGAGAAGACCGCGCCAATTTTTTTGAGCAGCACGAAATGAATCTTGCCGTCGCGTACTTTTTTGTCATGGTGCATCGGCTCGAGCAGCCCCTCTGGCAGAGGCCCCAAAGGATAGCCCAGGCTTTTGATGCAGCGGACGATACGCTCGAAATCTGCAGCGGGAAGGTAGCCGAGCAGGTGGCTGAGGTAGCTCTCGGCAAGGCAGCCGACGGCGACGGCTTGCCCATGCGGCCAAGCGTGCTCGCTCGCTTGTTCAATCGCATGTGCGACGGTGTGGCCGAAATTGAGGATCGCTCTGAGAGAATGCTCTTCAGGATCTTCTTCGACGGTACGCGTTTTCACAGCGATCGCCTTTTCAAGCAGGCCGAGCAGGGCCGGTTTGTCTTTCGGATCAAATCCGTTCTCTTCGATCCTCTCCCAAAGGCTGGCATCTGCAATCAAGCCCGCTTTGAGGATCTCAGACAGGCCGTTGAGCCACTCTTTTTGAGGCAGCGTTTCGAGGAGAGTGAGATCCATCCAGATCGCTCGGGGTAGATAGAAGGTGCCGATCAGGTTTTTGCCGTGGGGTGTGTCGACGGCGGTCTTGCCTCCGATCGACGCATCGGCCATGGCGAGCAGCGTAGTGGGGATCAGAATCGTAGGTACGCCGCGCAAATAGGTGGAGGCGAGAAATCCGACGAGATCGAGCGTTGCACCACCACCAAAGGCGAGAAAGAGAGAATCTTTGCCAAACCCCTTTTCAAGCAGCGTATCTTCAAGCGCCTGTTTCACTTCTCTGGTTTTGGCTTTTTCTCCGGCAGGAAGGAGAAAGAGCTCCGCTGCAAAACCGTTTTTTTTCAGGTAGTCGAGAAGCGTTTCTGCATAGGGAAGATTGCGGTCGGCAAAGAGGGCAACTCTGGATCCGTTTGGACGGCAGAGATCGCAAAATGCGGGAGAATAGACGCTCTTGTCTAGGTGGATTTGCGTCATGATGGTACTCGACTATAGCCCGCTTGGGTGATGAAGTGTTTGATCGCTTTCATCCAGGCAATCGACTCTTTTCCGAGGACCTGGATGATGAGCACCCACGCCGCTGTCATCATGGCAATACCCACCCACGACTTAAGCGGAATACCGAGGAAGACGATCTGGACCTGTGGAGCGAGGCGATTTGCGATACCTAAAAAGAAGTCGGTGAGCAGGATCCCGATGAGGGCCGGCGCGGAGAGCTGGATCGCCAGATTCATGATCTTCTGCAACAGGGAGAAGATCATTTTCCAAAAAGCGATCTGCGGATTGAAAAACGTCATGCTGATCAGTCCGTCGACAGGAATTAGCTGATACGAGTCGGCGACAGCATTGAAAAAGAGAAAAGGGCCTCCGAGAGAAAAGAAGATCGCTAAGAGGACGTAGTTATAGAGAACGCCGATCGGGCCGGTCTGTACTTGGGTCGTCGGATCGGTGACCTGGAGAGAGGAAGCGCCGCGCGAGTGGTCAATGAGGCTACCGGTAGTCTGGGCGATGTAGAAGGGCGCCGATGCGAGGAAGCCGAGAAAAAACCCGATCGCCAGCTCTTTGAGGAGCAGGCCGATATAGGCTAGGTCGTAGAAAATTTCGCCATGCACATAAAGAAGATTCTGAGGCATAAAAATCATGCAGAGGGAAACAGCGAACATCATACGAACGAGTTTCGGAATATTTTTCGCTCCGAGAAAGGGTACAATAGCGACAAGCGGTACGATGCGGGCGAGCGTGAGAAAAAAGACCGCTAAGACGGTCATCGGATTGATGTGCTTAATCGAAAGAAGGAAATTGACAAAGTTATCTGTTGCACTGAGCGAATTTTCCATCGCCTACCCACCCCCTCCCATATGTGGGATGCTGCTGAAAATCGAATTGGCGAATTGGACGATCATCGCTCCGAGCCATGGCCCGAGCACAATGATCGTAAAAATGACAGCGAAGAGTTTGACCGTAAAAGAGAGTGTCTGCTCCTGGATCTGCGTAGCCGCCTGAAAGACCGCGACCATAAGACCCAAGACCATACTGATGAGAATCGGTGGCCCTGAGAGCATGAGAATCAGGATCAGCGCTTGGTTGGTCAGTTGATAGATTTCATTCTGGAACATACATTCCTGTTACTTGAAGGTCATCGCCAAGCTCTGTACGAGCACTGTCCATCCATCGACAATGACGAGAAGCAGCAGTTTGATCGGAAGCGCAATCGTCAGTGGCGAGAGCATCATCATTCCCATTGCAAGGAGGATGTTCGAGACGACCAGATCGATGACGAAAAAGGGTAAATAGATTAGTACGCCAATTTCAAAGGCCGTTTTCAGCTGAGAGGTGATAAAAGAGGGGATCAGGATAATGAAATCACTCTGCTTGAGCTCTGTTTTATACGGTTCGGGAAAAATGCGATGGGCCAGGAGGTAAAAGCTTCTCGAGTGTTTTGCTACGATATTGCGCTGCAAAAATTCGCGGAGAGGCTCTTTTCCCGCATCGACCACGGCGACGATGAAAGCAGCAGATTCTGCGGAAAACATCTCTTGCGGATTTCTCTGCTTAATCGTTGATTCCGCGGCATCATACATAGCAACGCCCGTGGGAAACATTACATACATGGTGATGAGAAGAGCGATGCCGTTGAGGACCTGGTTCGGAGGCGTCTGCTGCACGCCGAGGGCGTTTCTAAATAGTGAGAGGACGACGACAATTTTGACAAAAGAGGTGAGCAGCATGATAGCAAAGGGCAGCAGAGATAGGCCTGCTAAGACCCCCAGCTTAGTCAGAAGAGGTGGATTGCCGCTATCTTGCGCCGGGGCTGCTGCTTTTTGCGCTTGAGTGATGAGCTCCGAGACGGCATCTGCTCCAGGAGCGGCTTCTTGGGCATAACCAACGCCTGCAAAAAGTAAAAAGAGAGAGATCCAGAGCCATTTCATGAGAGCCAAATTATCTTATTTTTTCATAAACGATTCAAACGCTGATTCGAGCGCACGCCACTGATTTTCTAATTGGGCGTTGATGATTCCAGCTTCTGTTTCGATCATACAGCCGCCCAACTCGACATCTGAGCGCTCCTGCACGGAGAAGCTTTCGAGATGCTCGAACATCTTTTTCAGCTTCGGTTTTGCTTTCTCTAGTGCGTCGAGATCGGAGCGATTAGCATAGATGACAATTTTGCGATGCTGCGTGACGGGTTTGAGCGCGGTCATGACGATATCAACGATGCGATCGGGGTGCAGTTTCAGCTCTTCGTTCATGATCTTACGCGCGGCTTTCAGAGCGAGCGGCAGGATCTTCTTATGGACATCTTCGCGGATCGCTTTCAATTCCAGATCGAGGGCAAGCACATGCTCATTGAGAGATTTTAATCCTTCTTGAAAGCCCTCTTTGAACGCCTGCTCTTTGATCGTTTCAGCCTCTTGAGTGGCCTCGCGTTTGAATTCGAGAGCTTCGATTTTAACCGTTTTGAGGAGATCGCTGGCATCCTTCATTTTCGTGTATTCGGATGAGGGGATCACCTTTTCGCCGGGAGCGAGTCTCACTTCTTCATCGCTAAGGAGAGAAAAAAGTTTTACCATGATTCGTTATCCAACAGTTCTTCGACTTGTTTAACCGCGGCTTCAATGACAGTGGAAGTCGTCTCTTTTACGCTCATTTTGAAAAGAGCATTGCCTCTTCCGATATCGAGCTGATGGCATACATACCAGATCAGCGCCGGGTCTTGTCCGGAAAGTGCGATACCTAGTCTTCCTAATCCTCTGCGATGGAGCACATGGCGAAGAGATTCTTCCTCTCCATCCCAACGGTCGAGGCCAATTTTCTGTAGAGAAAAGGGCTCCGGTTTTGCTGCGGCATGTTTGAGAAACTTCTTCTGAGCCTCTGAGAGAAAACTGTAGAGTTTCTTCAGGATTTTTGTCTCGACAATTTGCCTTACTTCCGAGGCGACATCATGCATGGCAAGAAGATTGATCAGGTAAATGAGCTGTCTTTTCGGCAATTCGAGCAGGCGATTGAGACTCGATGGAGGGAGATAGTCGGCTGGGACGAGTCTGTCGTGAGGGCCGATGAGGCTGTCGAGAAGCATCTGCCTGAGATAAGATCTACCGACCCCGGTTAGAGCTTCTGTAGAAATTTTACATGGGATGAGTTCTGTTAAAGGACGTGCAGAAGATTCATCGATTGCAGCGAGAAAGAGAGCTTGCTCTGTTGGAGAGTAGGATTTGAGCGTGGGCAGAAACCAGGACCAGTGCACGCGCTCGAGCATGGCTCCATTGGAAAAGCCTTCGACAGTCACGCCTTGAGCAAAAGAGGGCAGCTCAGTGAGCCGCTTACGCTCATTGGACGACAGAAATTCTGTCAGCCGCTTGCATTTATCTTCAGGCTGGCGGCTTAAGAAAGCGTTGAAAATCATTTCGACGGGAGAGCGCATAAAATCCTATCTCAAGTCGCTGGAGGAGGTGGTTCCTCTTCTTCTGTTGCTACTACTACTTCTTTTTTGGATGGCATCAGCTGTGCATAAAACTTGAAAACTATCCAGCCAAGAGCTCCTGCTAAGAGGAGGATGAGGATCACCATGGAAAAGAAAATGAAACGGAAACGAGCTAGTGAGCTCTTCGTCATGACAACAGACCAGATACTCACGTAGGTCTGCTGCATATGTTTTGGTCCAAACATTTCAGTATTTGAATCGAGATTGATATCGGCAATACGAGCGCGGTCGGTGATCACGGTTACGTCGTCAAATTTAAGGCCGGAGACACTGCCTGCCAAGAGGCGTTTAATCTTAGTTTCGGTATGGCTGTTGGGATCATCGAGCATGCCTTGATGTTTGACGTAGACGGCAGCGGTCGTTTTCTCCTTTACCTGTCCTGGAACTTCTTCACCGGAGGGAATAGAGAGCTGTACATCTGTTTCGAGAACGCCATCGAATTTTCGGATCGTGTTACTCAGCTGTTCAGCGAGACCGGCTTGGTAGCGTATCGTCTCCTCTTTATCAGATTTCATCAGTCCGGTACTGGCGAATAGTTCAAGGAGTGTTGCTCCTTGCCGACGAGGCAGACCGTTTCGATTCAAAAGAGACATGGCTTCCGTAGAGTTATCGGAAGAGACCATGATGTCATACTTGTCTGATACGGTAGTTGCTGCAGCAGCGCTTGTAGCAGCTTGAACTTTTTGTGCTTCGATGCCTTTCGAGGCTAAAAATACGACGATTTCATTGGCATCGCGCTCACTAATACTATTGACGATCGACTGGTTTCCTTCACAACCTGCAAAGAGGATTAGCAGAGTTAAAAGTGAAACAGCACGGAAAAATGTACGCATGGAGTCCCCAAGTAGATTGACACCCTACACTACTTATAGCATTTTCGGAGATTTGGGCTAAGCTAGATTTTTCAACTTTTTGAAAAGCTCTTTAAGATTCATGAAATGGAGTTACTCAGATCTTTCTTATGTCTGTTTTTCTGAAAGAATTTCTGCTGTTTTTGCCTTAGCTTGGAGTTCTTCTAAGAAGCTGATATCTGCTTGGTCTGCGCTCAACTTTTCATCCTCCCGACGCTTCAGATCAAATTCAGCATAACGGTTTATAACAAGTTGTTCAGCAACTTGAGCTGAAACTTTCCCTGCGTGCTCAAGAAGATCATTTCCATTGAAAGTAAGAAAGGCATCCAATTTTTGTTCCCACTCAGACATAGTTATCGCTTTACGACGTTTAGCCTGATTTTCAGCATAGTCTAGGTACATAACAACAATTTGATTCAATTCTGCGATTTCAGGTTGATCAAGGTAATTTTTAGCTATAGTAACATCCTGTTTTCGGATTCGAGCACCTTTCCAGCTTTTGAGTCCCATATTGGGCTGGGTTGGATCTGAGCGAGCAACAAGGATCTCAGATGCTGTGTGGTGTGTCGTTGCCCAGAGCATTTTATTTTGTGTTTTTTTAAAGAATACCTGCGCTTGATCACTTTTAGAATCATAATCGATTGCTGTAGTATAAATATCCCGGATTTTTTGATAAAATCGTTTTTCTGAGGCACGGATTTCACGAATGCGCTCAAGCCACTCATCAAAGTAGTCCCAAGTGGATTGATTTTTCAGGCGCTCATCATCCATTGCAAAACCCTTAACAAGGTACTCTCGAAGGATTGTTGTGGCCCATTTACGGAATTGAATTCCGCGATGAGAGCGGGTGCGGTAACCTATGGCCAGGATTAGGTCGAGATTATAATGGAGTACATCATAAATCTTTCCGTCATCGGCAGTTTGTCGGAATTTCCGACAAACTCGATCTGGCTCCAGCTCTCCGTCATCAAAAATTGCGCTGATGTGCTCAGCGATTGTAGAGCGACCTTTGCCAAAAAGATCTGCGATTTCCATTTGAGTAAGCCAGACAGTATTATCTAACATCTTTAGTTTTAAGCATATTGATCCGTCATGAGACGTGTATAAAATGACTTCACTGCCTGTCATGATAGTTACCTTTGAATTCTAAATTTTGAGGCAATTTTAGGAGAAATTTTGAATCTTTCCCACCGAAAAATTCCAAAATTGTTCTTAAGCTGAATTTACTGTTTATTTAAGAGAAAGCTAGGGCAATTTCCGAAGCGACCGAGGAAAAAATGTAAAATTCCGAGACATCCTGCGCGGTAACGTTTAGCTTTTGCGCGCCGTTTTGCATCTGATTTGCCAACAAGAGTCAGCACTCCTAGTTGTGTACTTTTTAAAAGCGCTAACTTGAAACATTTCAGCATCTCCGGCACGAGAATCTTGCGATAGAGCACTCTTTTTTCCAGATGAGTGCAGTTACGCGCAATGTAGTGCAGACGATTTCTCCACCAAAAGTATTGCATGTGCGGTTTTCCTCCGACAAAAGATGCTGAGACTTTGTGCCAGAGTTTTGCTTGAGGCGCCGTCCAGATGGAAAAGCCGACGCGCCTTGCTCGCGCACAAAAATCTGTCTCTTCCCAAAGAAGAAAAAAATCCTCATCCAACAGGCCGATTTTTTCAGGCACGCTGCGATGCATCATGAGAGCGCAGCCGCAGACATACTCGACTTGGGTCATCTCTTCGAAAAAGCCATCGTCGATTTTGCCGGAAGCGTGTGATTCGAACTCAGCGATGGACGCATTCCAGAATCCACCGAGATGATCGAGACGCGTTTTTTCTTCGTAGCGATATATTTTCGCACCGAAGATCTTTCCCTTCGGTTTTTTCTTTGTGGCAGCTAACAGTTGCTCAATGAAATCGGGAGCGACGATCGTGTCGTTGTTTAAAAGGAGAATCCAGTCGAACGATTTTTCGAGTGCCCAGCGGATGCCGGCGTTGTTGCCTCCGGCAAAGCCCAGATTTTCTTCTGTTTCGAGAATCGGCACTTCGGGAAAAGCATTTCTGAGAACTGTGACAGAGTCATCGGTCGAGCCATTGTCGATTACGAGCGTAGCAAAAGGGGGGCTCTGGTTGGCCGCTTGCAGAGAGGCGAGACACTCGAGCGTATCTTTTTTGCCATTCCAGTTGAGGATGAGAATAACGATCTTAGGAAAGCGCATATACTACGCTCCGTCAGATTTAACATGTTCTTGCCGGCTGTGGCTTTGCCAAATCGGCCCTCCTCGCTCGCCTTGCACGGAGCGCAATGGTCTCGCTCGTGCGGATCGATTTGGCTGTGCCTCGCTCGGCCATAACATATTAAATCTTCCCTTGCGCAGTATGGTAATCCCAAGCGGTTTGTCGAATCATTTTCGCAGCGGCGAGCGGATCGGCTGCATGCGTAATGTCTCTTCCGACGATGATGACATCTGTTTTCTGCACACAGATCGCATCTTCGACCGTGCGGTAGCGCTGGCCGAGAGAATCTTTACCAGGGAGCATCTTAACGCCCGGTGTGAAGTGGATCATCGCCGGATTATCCGTGAGCTTTTTTTGTGCAATGAATCCGCAGACAAAATCGGAGTGCTCTTCTGCCATCTCCACCGTTTTTTTTGTGTAGAGACCGTTGGCCAAGTTGCCGGCAGAGCTCATCTCCGCGATCAATAGCAGACCTCGGCTGAGAGGCAGCCCCACTTGTTTGAGGCCATCGATGATGCCCGGTCCAGGTATTGGATGCGCGTTGATGAGATCGGCCCATTCGGCGATCCGGTAGATCCCTTTTTCATACTGCAGAGAGACAGTCTGTCCGATATCGGCAAATTTACGATCTTCAAAGAGAAGAAATTGATGTTTGTGAGCGAGCTGACGCAGCGTTGTCTTGAGATCAGGTGTGAAATCTTCGAGAATATCGACGTGCGTTTTTAAGACGCAGATCTCAGGTCCGAGTAGATCAGCAAGTTCGATGAGCTGTTTTTGCGAGGTTACATCGAGAGCCACACAGAGATTTGTGCGCTTTTCGTCCATCAGCTTAAACAATTTTTGTGCGAGAGGATGGCGAGTCAGGCAAGCGCGCTTGTAGTAGCTCAACATACTTGATTCTCCTGCAAGAACTTTTTGACGGCAGACGCGGTAGAGGATTCGATTTTCCTCTCCTCTTCTAAAACGTCGGTTATTTGCAGAAGCGAGAGAATCGGATGGACGCGTAAGCCCTTATTTTTCAGAGCAGAGATGCCTCCCTGGCAGCGATCGACGAGCACAATTCCCTCTTCGACGACGAGTCCCTCCTCTCGGATTGAGGCAGCCGTCTCAATCAAGCTGGCGCCGGAGGTGACGACATCTTCTATGAGAAAACAGCGCTGACCTTTCTCAAAGACGCCCTCGAGCAGTTGACCCGTCCCATATTTTTTTCTCTCTTTGCGCATCAGCAGCATAGGCAGATTGTGCTGAATGGAGATCGCCGTTGCAATGGGCAGCGCGGTGTAGGGAACGCCGCAGATGAAATCAAAAGAGAAGTCTCGCATCTGTGAGTGGAGAGCCTCTGCAATGTTGACGAGCAGTTTTGGAAAAGAGACCATGCGGCGCAAGTCGAGATAGATGGGCGATTCGATGCCGCTCTTTAGCTTGAAAGAGCCGAAGCGCACCGCTCCGATGTCAAAGAGAGAGAGAATGAGATTTCGTTCGGTCATCAATACGGTTCCAGTGGTAACGGAGAGCGAGATAAGGATCCCACATCATTCCTGTTGCGGACATGGCGATCTTAGCGCCGGATTCTAAATATTCATCAAACTGATCGCTTTTCACAATCCCGCCGCAGCCGAGGAGCTCGAGATTGAGCTTCTCCTTGTGGATGATCTTTGAGGCTGTGCGGAGAAAGGAGAGTGCCTCATTTCTGATCGCAGCACCACAGACGCCGCTCGAGAGGCGCTTTTCGCCGAGAGCGGGCTGCTCTTTCTGATCCACAACGCGGTAGGCGACGGAGTTGATGCCACAGATCCCTCGGACGCCGGCTCGTGCGGCAGCTTCAAGCACGTAGCTCAGGCTCTCTGGCGTGGGAAAAACGCCTATCTTCAAGATGAGAGGAATGGGGCGAATGGCTTGCACGATGGCATGGGCAAATTGATAGACAGCTTCGGGATTGGTGTAGAGCTGCCCCTCCTCTTTTCCAACATTGGGGCACGAAAAGTTCGCCTCGATGAGCTTGGCGCCGGCATCTTTAGCAATACAAGCTGCTTGGACAAAATCTTGGGCAAAACTCACACCTTGATTGGGCGTTCCTACAACAGAGACGATCATCGCTTGATCCTCAGCTAGAGAGCGGTGCGCCTTTTCGATGTCTTGGAGAAGAAAATCGGGAGACTTCGAGGGCATGCCGAAGGAGTTGGTCAATGTAAGGCCGTCGATATTCCTCGGATCATCACAAGCTAGCGCTAGATCACGGGACTTGGGATCTACATAGATCATGTTTGGAAGAGCGTGGCCCGGATGCGCAAAGCTGCGGATCGTTTTATAGGTGACGAGATCGAAGCCTAATTTTGCTGCGAGAGAAATCCAATTTGCATTGAGGAGAGGTCCTGCCGGAACACCTAGGGCTGAGTTGAGTTTATGCCCTAAAAAATCAATTGGAGAAGAGGGCTCGGGACGTTTAGGGATCTCGGCCTGGAAAAAAGGGCCATGGCTCGCATTTTCAGCATACGATTTATTGATATCGTAAATGGCGGGCTGATCGGGATACCACTCTGGAATGTGCATGCGTCTAGCCTATTTCAATAAACATTATGAACGACCCAGTTGTGGAGCAGTCCATGCATTCGGGCGATCTCATCTTGGGGAGATTCTTTCAATTCTTCGAGATATTCGATATTCCCGACATCGAGCTGAATAGGGACGTCGCCGAGAAAGCCGTAATTGGCCTCGATCATGA
>JAJFMM010000145.1 GCA_021772165.1 Chlamydiota bacterium
CGGTTCGCTTCGACGAGTCTCTCGTCCGTCCGATGGGCCGTGTGGCCAGAGGCGTTCGCGGCGTAACACTCAAAGATGAGAAAGACAAAGTCGTCGGCTGTGAAGTCGTCACTCCAGAAGAGTCGATCCTCGTCATCTGCGAAAACGGATACGGAAAACGCTCTCTTGTCGATGGCTTCCGTCAGACGAATCGCGGTGGAATCGGCGTACGCTCGATCATCACCTCCGATCGAAACGGAAAAGTGATCGGAGCGCTCACCGTTAAAAATGAGGACAGCGTTCTTCTTATGTCGATCGCAGGACAAGCCGTGCGTATCCCGATGACCGATGTGCGCATCATGGGACGCTCAACACAAGGTGTGCGTCTTGTTCATCTGAACAAAAGTGACGACTACGTTGTCGGCGCTCAGAAAATTGAATCGACCGTAGTAGTGGATGAGTAAATGGCTCCGCCCATCTTGCGACAGGGCGTCTTCATCACTTTTGAAGGGGGAGAGGGCGCCGGTAAATCGACTCTAATTGAGCAAGTCGCAAGCCAACTTGCCTCTCAGGGCTATCACGTCGTCAAGACGCGAGAGCCCGGGAGCACGTTTCTTGGAGAGCACATCCGCTCCCTTCTTCTCGATCATAGCGAGCGCGTTGTTTCTCCCTACTCAGAGCTCTGTCTCTTTCTCGCTGCCCGCGCTCAGCACATCCAGGAAGTGATTACTCCCTCTCTAGAGCAGCGCAAAATCGTTCTCTGCGACCGCTTCAACGATTCGACCATCGCCTATCAAGGAGCCGCCCGCGGCCTCGGGCTTGAAAAAGTCGAACATGTTTGCAACTTCATCTGCCAGGGAGTGCAACCCCATCTCACACTCTATCTCGATATCGATCCCGCCATCGGATTGTCACGCGCACGCGGAGACTCGCCGCAAAAAATAGGCGAGCATGACCTCGATCGCATCGAATCGGAAGGCATCGAGTTCCATAGACTCATCCGAGAAGCCTTTCGTGAAATCCACGAAAAAGATCCCACTCGTTTTCGCCTCCTCGATGCCTCGAGGCCACAGCCCGTTGTTACGGCTGAAGCCATGCAAGCGATCCGAGCTCAATTATGATAGGCATTGCCACCGTCGTTTTCCGGAAAGGAAAAGTCCTGATGGGAAAGAGAAAAGGCTCTTATGGAGCCGGAACCTGGGCTTTTCCGGGTGGCCATCTCGAAACAGGGGAAACACCCCTTGAATGCGCCAAACGAGAACTCTTTGAAGAGACCGGCCTTGAAGCCCTCTCTTTTAAAGAAGGCCCCTGGAGCTATCATCACTGTCCGACGCTCTTCATCCTGATCGACCAATTTACAGGCACACCTCAATTGCAAGAGCCGGACAAATGTGAAGGCTGGCACTGGTTTTCCGTTAGCGATCTGCCCACACCGCTCTTTGCTCCCGCCCACGACTTTTTCGAAAAAGCAGATCCGATGACCTTCCTAGTCCAGCAACTCTCTTTCCATCAGGAGCGCGATTGGGATCAGTTCCATTCCCCTAAAAACCTCGTCATGAACCTCGCCACAGAAGTGGGCGAGCTGATCGAGCCTTTCCGCTGGATGAGTGAGGAACAGAGTGCGAATCTCGATGAAAAAACCCACGGGGAAGTACGGGATGAGCTTGGCGATGTATATGGATCGCTCGCCAAATTAGCCTATCAGCTAGGCATTGATCTCTTCGAAGCCGCCAGCCAAAAACTGACAAAAGCCGCGGAAAAATATCCTACTTCTCTTTGCAGAGGAAAAGCCTTAAAATACACGGAATATGAAAGCGATCTTCGAGCATCTTCTCGGGAATGACCCGATTAAAGCCTACTTGCAAAAAGCAGTGCAGAACGAATGCCTACACCATACGCTGCTCTTTAGTGGCATGGAAGGCATCGGCAAAGCTCTTTTTGCCAAAGCGCTCGCGCGCAATCTCCTTGCTTCTTGTGAAACAAGAATACAGAAAGAGCTGCACCCCGATCTACATATCCTGCGCCCCGAGGGCAAAAGCGGCCTGCACCCCGTCGAACAGATCCGCGAGATGATCGGTGAGATCCATAAACCTCCCTTTGAAGCGCCTAAAAAAGTGTTCATCGTCACAGATGCCGAGCGGATGCAGCCCGTCTCCGCTAACGCCATTCTAAAAACACTCGAAGAGCCCGACCTCGATTCCGCTATCATTCTGCTCTCCAGCGCACCCAATGAGATGCTCCCGACGATCCTTTCTCGCTGTGTGCACCTAGCATTCCAGCCGATCCCCAAGGACGCCATCGCTGCCTTTCTCCAGGAAAAGCATCAAGTACCTGCCGAGAGGGCCCATCTGCTCTCTCGCCAGTCTCATGGCTCCTTAGGGGCCGCTCTACGCCTTTTAAGCAATGATAGAGAGGAGTCTGCCCGTCAACTGCTCTTTGATGCCCTAGACCATAAGATCTCCTCCTATAGCGCTATAGAGGGCATAGAGGCCCTATTTGATGGCCTCGATGGCATCGACCTCCACCACCAGGTCGAATGGCTCCTAGGAGCCTATCTAATGCGCTCTCGTGATGCCGAACTCCTTAAGGAGCAAGGGTCTAGGGAGTTGCTCTACTTCCCCGCCGAGGGGACTGCCGTTATTTCTCTAGAAAAGGCCCATTCTAAGGTCCTCCAGGCCCGCCAGGCTCTGGAAAGAAATATGCGCCTTTCTGTTTCCCTAGATCAATTATTATTGGGATAGTTAACCAGTTTATTGTTAGTTACTTGCGTTTTTGTTTAATTAATTAGTATTGACATTCCCATTAATTCCTGTTATTATAGATATAGTTACGAACAAAATACTAACTATTAATAGGAGAAGGAAAATGGTAAGTTCTATCCAAAATACAAGTAATGTTAATTCTAATTCGCTTCCTAACCCGACAGACCAGCAGATTCAAGATGCTGTTGATAACCTGGACAAGGCAATTGGAACTAGTGGTGAAAAAGGTGCTGCAGAGGGTCTTTATGCGCTTATTGGTGGAAAGGAAAATCTAAACACATATTTCACGCCTAAGGACTTATACTCTGTCTTTGGTGAAGCTGTTGCTGATGGCGATGACAAGGCCGCTAACTTCTTACTTCAGAATGGCTATAAGACGAGTACTCCTGCTGAAGCTGGGTATAATCCTACAACAAAGCAGTATTATGAAGTTAAAAGCAGTCTAGTTGCTGTTATACAACAGGCTGGTGTAAATCCTAATTTCGAATCTATCGCTAAATCCATGATCAGTGATGGTGCTGATATTACATCTGCTCTAAATGATAACTCGCCTGTTTTCGCAGCTCTTGATCTTGTTAAAAAAGGTGATGATAGCATAATGGATGCGCTTTTGGCAAAAGACCCTGAACTGATTAACCTACCTGTAACAATGCCAAATGGTCAAAAGGGAAATACTTTACTACTGAATGCGGTTAATTCAAGTAATCTAGCTGCAGTTGAGTATTTAGCAAAGCAGAAAGATATTAATCTGAATTACATTGGACCTAGCGGTATGGATGCTAAAGATGTTGCTAGATCTAATGCTGGTGCTGGTTTTCCAGGTGCAGAAGATATTTACCAATTCCTAAAGCAGTTGAGTTAATTAGACTGCTATTTAAAGTGTGCAAAGCGGCAGGGTTCTCCTGCCGCTTTTTTTTATTCTTCAGAATCTTCCGACTTTAGCTTACCAGACCAGCCCAGCTTCGT
>JAJFMM010000146.1 GCA_021772165.1 Chlamydiota bacterium
CTTTACGTTCCCGATTTTTTTCTATTCATTGCGATTCTGATCTTGGGAAGCGTGGCGGTCTCCTATTTCCTGATCGGTCAACCTCAAGTTTCTCTGACTGGAGACACCGGGGTTTACTCTGTCGCCTCTGCATTCAAAGCGGGTATCTTTCAGGCCGTATCCCTACAAACCTCCGCAGGCTATACAACGACCAACTACGCCATCTGGCCCTACTCGTCTCAGATGATCCTCCTTTTGCTCATGTATGTGGGTGGAATGTCAGGATCAACCGCCGGAGGCATCAAAACCTCTCGATTCTACATCCTCTATAAAATTGTTCTTCATAGGCTCGAACTGCTCTACCGCCCCGATAGCGTTCGCAAGCTGCGGATCGGCCCTACGGAAGTGGATGATAAGCATGCGCTGACAGCCCTCGGCTTTTTCTGCATTGCAGCCGTTGTTACGGTCGCGGGGACTGCCATTTTTATCCTGGGAGGCATCGACCCCGAAACCTCTTTAGGGCTGACCGCCTGCTTTACAAACAACATCGGAACGTCGTTCGGAGCCGGAGGACCCACCTCCTCTCTCTCCTTTTTGACCGATTTCGAAAAAATTCTATCTACTTTCTGGATGCTGCTAGGACGACTCGAATACTACGTAATCTTGCTACTCCTGCTCCCGTCCTATTGGAAAGGGCGATAATCTTGTAATTTTTCTCAGCCTGTTGTTTACCAAATCTGAAAAATATGCGATGCTGGTACCCATCATTACAGCAATAAATTTCAACGAGATGTATGGAGGCTGACAGTACAACACCCTTCGGGAAATGGCGTACCTTCTTTTGGCCAATTCATCGCTGGGAGTTAAAGAAATTTGTACCCATGCTCGCGATGTTTTTCCTCATCGCGTTCAACTACAATATTCTTAGATCCTACAAAGACACCATCGTGGTCACCGCCTCTCACTCTGGTGCTGAAGCCCTGCCTTTTATCAAAGTTTGGGCCGTTCTTCCTGCCGCAATCATAATGACCTTTATCTTTACTCGGCTGGCCTATCGCTACGACAGGGAAAAAGTTTTTTACATCTTCATGGCCCTCTTTCTGGGCTTTTTCTTCTGCTTTACCTTTTTCCTCTATCCTGCCCACGACTATCTCCACCCACACAAATTCGCCGACTATCTTCAAACGATTCTTCCGGCGGGATTTAAAGGGCTTATTGCCATCTTCCGCAATTGGACCTTTACGCTCTTCTACGTCATGGCCGAGCTCTGGTCCACGACCATCTTCACTGTGCTTTTTTGGGGATTTGCCAATGAAGTCACAGGGGTCCATGAGGCGAAACGCTACTACGGGATTCTCGGAACAGGCGGAAATATCGCCGGTATTTTTTCGGGGCAAGCAGCCATTCTTTTTTCAGGGAATCTAACTCTACCCTGGCTTCCCTACGGGAAAACAGCCTGGGATCAGTCCATTTTTCTCCTGACGATAGCCCTGCTTATTAGCGGCTTTTTTACCATCCTGATTTTCCGCTGGCTGAACGTCAACGTAATCCGACCCACTGAGAGAGACATTCCCCAGCATCTCAAGCCGCAGAAAATCAAAATGTCGGTACGACAAAATTTCTTATATATCGCACGCTCCAAATACCTCATCTGCATTGCAGTGATCGTCGTTACCTATAATCTAGCTATGAATCTCGTTGAGATCGTCTGGAAGAACAAGATGAAGGAATTCCTTCCCAATCCGGCAGATTATAACGGCTACATGGGCAAAGTGATGATCGTCATGGCCATCATCGCAACAGTTACAGGCCTGATCACCACCAGCAATGTCATTCGTAGATTTTCCTGGACCACTTGCGCCATGATCTCACCGGTCATTATTGGAGCTACCGGCCTGCTCTTTTTTGCCGTCGTGCTTCTACAAGAGTGGAATATTCCCTGGTTCGCTACCCTTTTAGGCGTCTCGCCGCTGATGCTGAGCGTTACCCTCGGATCTCTACAAAACTGCTTGAGCCGCGCCTCGAAATATACCGTGTTTGATGCGACTAAAGAAATTTCCTTCATTCCTCTCAGCAACCAATCCAAGCTGAAGGGCAAAGCTGCCATCGATGGCATCGGCTCTCGCCTGGGTAAATCAGGAGGATCGCTTGTACACCAGGGGCTCCTCATAGTATTTGCCACCATTGGCGCCAGCTCACCTTATGTAGCGGCCATCTTCCTGGGCGTGATCGTCTGCTGGGGACTTGCCGTAACAGCCCTTGGAAAGCAGTTTGATCAACTTGTTGCCGAAGATGTGACCATTGACGTCCCCGACACTGAAAAACTCAAGCCGACCCTTGCAGAAAGCCAAAGCTGATCAGATTGACTGGGTGCGTCAATGGGCTCAGTTCGCCCCCAATTTCCGCGATGGAAAAGCCCACATCGACCTCACCTCTTTCGGCAGCCCCAAGACTCTACGCCTCCAGCCCGGCCCCGGATTCGGAGATCTCTCTCACCCAACAACCTCCCTTATGCTCAACCTTATGAAAGGGCTCATGGAAAAGGAATCGGTTCTAGACATCGGATGCGGAAGTGGCATTCTCTCTTTAGCAGCCCTACTTATGGGCGCATCGAGAGCCTATGGAATTGATATCGAGGAAGAGGCCCTCACTCACGCGAAGAGCAATGCACGCCTCAATCAGCTAGAAACAGCCTCACATTTTTCCAACTCCCTGCCTCACAAAACAAAGGGAATCGTCCTCATCAATATGATTCTCTCTGAGCAAAAGATCGTCTTAGAGCAGATCCCCAACTTAACAGAGAGAGCCTCTCTCTGGATCACCTCGGGCATTTTAGCTACGCAAAAAGAAGACGCGCTCGCATTGACCCGTCAGTTAGGCCTTTCCCTCTTAGAAGAGAAACAGCAGGGTGAATGGATTGCGTTGAAATTACAGAAAAATTAAAGAAGGGGGAGAAGAATCTCCCCCAGACTTTCCTTAGAAGTGACTAGACAAGGTGGTGTAAAGCAGATTTACATCATTCCGCCCATTCCACCCA
>JAJFMM010000147.1 GCA_021772165.1 Chlamydiota bacterium
CATGCATCTTAAACTTCAGGGAGATGGCTCTGCAATCAAAACCTAGCCACCTCCCTTTGAGCGAGGAGGGAATTCTTTCCTCGCTATTTTTTTAAAATGTTCTCAGCATCTTGATCACTGATCAGTTTCCCAAACTGCTTCCATTGCACTTCTGCTAAATCTTTTCGCATATGGTTCACCTTATGATCCAAAAAGCCATAGCGCAGACCGAGAAAAGGAACTTTACGTCTTTTACAAGCTTTTTCAACAGCACTCAGATGTGATGTCTTATCATTGACAAAGAGCACTTTTTTTGCTTGATAACCCGCTTTGTCCAGTAACTTGAAAAATGCAGAACCTTTGTTCGTCCCCGCTGTAAAAAGAATCCCTCCACGAAAAAGAGCACTGCCTTTATTTTGGATGAGCAGCTCTTCTTGAATAGGAGAACTTTTACTTAAATCAACACCTAGAGATTGCAGCTGCTCTACAGTTCTTGTAGCCATTCCGAGCCCTCTCGTTGTCAATCCTATGAGAGGCCAGCCCTTTTTCTGATACTTAGCTATCAATTTGGCAACCGTTGGCTCCACCAACTGCACATTTGTGACGTTCTGAACCGCCATCCATTCAGCAAGAGCGATTTCCAATGCTTCCTGAGCGGGATACCCTTTATCCACGTACTGATCGATCTGATTGCAAAACCATTGATCACTTCCCAAAGTCTGCGTTGGCTCTAGAATCGTATTGTCGATATCAAATACCAGCAGAATTCCTTCTTCGGCATGTTTTGAAAATTCTTCAATTTTCTGAATTTCGACGATCTCAGCTGAGAGTGCTGTGAAAATAAGTAAAGAGAACAAAAGAAGACGCATAATCACCTCTGAAATTTTCAGTAGAAAAATACAGGAAAACTACATTTTTTAGTGGATAAGTTTAGGACTCCAAGACAGACTCGTTGCAAACACAACCACCTTTAGAAGATGCTCCTTCTTCGATCACGCATAAACAGTTTCAATTTTTTGAATTCCAAACTGATTATTTCTATTCTGGTTCTTTTCCTTCTGGTTTTTCCTAAAGGAGGCATCAAAATTGCTGGTATCCCTCTAACATGGGGCTATCTTCTTCTAGGATTTTTTTCCCTGGTAGCGCTACTGCGAATACCCATTTTTGTTAGTCGTGATCGCATCTTCGCATTCCTCTGTATTGTCCCCTTTCAAGTCTTCTCAGTACTAACAATGTCTATTAACGGAATCAACCAGCTAGGTGCTACGGTCTCATTTTATACCACTTTTTTTTTCCTTCCATTTGTCTTCTTCATTCTGTTCTCAAAAAACATCGAAACCTTGGACTCTAATTTCTTCTTTAAGATCTTTAAAAAGGGAGTGCTGTGGATCTCCATTTATGGAATCTTTCTATTTATAACAAAACAAGTAACTGGAAAATTTCTAGAAATCCCTCTTCTCACGGTAAATTTGGGAGACTGGGGAGAACTTGAAGGCAAGCACATTGACCGTGGAGTAGTTTTTAAACTCATCTCTACCTACAACAATGGAAATATCTTTGGGGTTTGCCTTCTGATATTACTCCCTCTTTATTGTTGTCTTGAAAGTAGTTCTTTACGAAAATTTATAGTGAAGTTTTCTCTTTTCTTAACTTTTTCTCGCACGGTCTGGTTCGGTCTTCTTTTTCATGAGCTCTGCTACTCAAAGATTTCCAACAAAAATTTAAAAAGATGGCTTACAACCATTTTCATCACACTGGGCACTTTTTCTGTTTGCATTGCAGCCATCATGAGCTACTATGGCTTTGCCATTAATTTCCTAACAGATACAAACCTAGGCGGACGAAACCATTCGCTTAATTCGTTAACAACTATTGGTCTATTTTCAAAGGAACCCTTCTCTCAGATTTGTGAAATTGTCTATGCAGGAATTGTCATTTCATTTGGATGGCTAGGCTTGCCGCTTTTTCTTTTTGGAATGGGAGCCCCTCTTCTCTATCAAGTTTTATCGAGGCGGCTGACTTTTATTCATAAATCCATTGCCTTGGGACTATTTAATTACTTATTCGTTGCGACTTCCGACGGAGCTATTCTTTTCCTACCCACTATGGCTTTTTATTGGTTTCTACTATCTCTACTGCATCGGAAAGAACTTAGCTATTCCTCTGAATCAAGAGCAATTCAGAATGAGCATCATTTAGATTCTCAAAGACCGTCTCATTAAACTCCCTATTAATATAAGAGTTCTGAGCCTCCAAGATTTGATCAGCAATCTCCATTCGACCTTTTAACACAATCCAATGAGATGTCCTATTTTCTGACTTTCTATATGAAAAACTGCTCAAAGGATTTACATTATAAGAGTAAATCTCCATTTCATCGCACATGTAAATCTGCTTTACATCTCCCCAGGAATGGGAATTCATTTTATGCTGCTTACCCGTATTTAAGGCCTCGACTAATGCCCTAACTTTTTGCGACTCCCCCTTCTTGCTGATGAACGTTACTTCCTCTGTGTCCACGATGAGAAGATCTTGAAGTCCAATTGTTGAAATCAACTTTTTATGCCCCATAATAAGGCTATTTTTTGTTTCGATTTCTAAAACGTTCCCTATTTTGACATTCTGATTTTCATCCTTATTCATCACGTCATAAACACTATCCCAGCAACCTATGTCAGACCACCTAATCGGCAAAGGACATATAAAAGCCTGGTTGATTTTCTCCATCAATGCATAGTCTATAGAGACATTAGGGTTTTGCGAAAATCGGCAAAGGCAATCCTCAAAACTCCCTTCCATCGTTGCAAAAATTGTAGGTGAATGGATCTCCATTTCTTGCCAAAATTTTCGAGAAGAGAAAGCAAACATTCCTGCATTCCAGTAATAATCTCCGCTTAATAGATACTGTTCGGCCTTTTCTCGATTTGGCTTTTCCACAAATCGCTGTACACGGTGGAGCATTCCCTCATCTTTGGCACCAATTTGAATGTACCCATAACCTGTTTCAGGTTTGTCTGGCGTTATGCCGAACAGAATGAACTTGCCTTCTTGAACAAATTTTTCTGATTCTTCGAGAAAACGTAGAAATTGCTGTTCTGGTTCAATCAAATGATCGGAGGGAATCACGAGAATAGATTCATCTGCTTGACAAGCACAGCGCTCTTCCAGGTATTTGACACCTAGCGCAATAGCTGGTGCTGTATTTCTGCGTTCAGGCTCCACAAGAACTTGAACGGCCTGATGTGTATCAATTGTTGCTAATTGCTGTTCGACTAGTTTTTGATGCTGCCGATTCGTTAAAACCACAATCTCTTCAGCAAATGAGGCATTCAGAAATCGCTGTACTGTTTTTTGCAACAAAGAATGCGAATCACCAAAATTGAGAAACTGTTTAGGAAAATCTTGTCGAGACAGTGGCCAAAGGCGAGTTCCGCCCCCACCTGCCAGAATGAGAATTTTCATTGAGGTTCTCCTTAAACACTAATTTTTTCTCTTCGACATAGTTTTTATATTCTTCTCTAAATCTCTCTTGGGAAAATTTGAGAGCATGATTGCGCAAGCAGTCTACGTCCCAACCTTCGATTCGCTCAAAGCGTTCCACTGCATCTCTGATTGAATCGATTGTCTGCTCTTCAAAAAAGAGACCTGTTTCAGACTCAAGCACGAGTTCTACAACGCCACCTTTTTTCAATGCAATCACAGGGGTTCCTGCTGCCATTGCTTCCATGGGAACAATCCCAAAGTCTTCGACAGCGGCAAAAACAAATGCTTTAGCTTTTTGCATCATTTCAAGCAATACCGCATCGGACTGATATCCCATCAACTCGATGTTGGGTCCGGCAATTTTGCGAATCTTCTTCATTTCGGGACCATCTCCGATCACAACGAGTTTTCGATCGGCCATGGTAGTAAAGGCCTCGACGATGAGATCAATTTTCTTGTATGAGACCAGCCTAGATGCTACGAGGTAAAACTCCTCTTTTTTACCTTTTGGCTGGAAAAACTCCGTGTTGACGGGGGGATAGATCACATCAGCTTCTCTCCCGTAGACACGCCGGATCCTTCTAGCTACAAAACGAGAATTAGCTATGAAGTGGTCTACACGGTGTGAGGAGTGAACATCCCATCCTCGCAAATAATGCAGAACAAGCTTTGTAAGAGCTCCTTTAAGACCTTTTTCTAATTTAGCTTCTTTTAAGTACTCCAATGAAAGATCCCACGCATAGCGCATTGGTGTATGGCAATAGCAGATGTGCAACTGATCAGGATGACAAAGAACTCCTTTAGCAACGCAATGAGAAGATGAGAGAATCAGATCATATTCTTTGAGATCAAACTGCTCAATAGCCATAGGAAAAAGAGGCAAATAGTGGCGAAACTTTTTAGAACTCCAGGGAAGCCGTTCGATAAAAGATGCCTGAACCTTTGCATGAGCAAGTTCGGTATCAGCAAAGGCCGATTCTTTCCAACAGAGAGTGTAGATGGGTGACGGGTAAAGAGAGTAGATCTCTCGTAAGCAGCTTTCTGAACCACCTACTGCAGAGAGGAGCCAATCATGAACAAGAGCTGTTTTCATCCAAGCCTCTCGATCGCTTTTGTAGCGATGGTTCTTCCGATAGCAAGACAAGCTGTTGCAGCGGGAGACGGCGCGTTAACGACATGAATGGAGTGCTGATCTTCACGAATACAGAAATCATCCATCAACATGCCATCTCGTTTAACCACCTGAGCGCGAATGCCTGCACCCCCCGGAACTAGATCTTGCTCTTGGATTGCGGGAACCAGCCGTTGAACATCTCTGACAAAAAGCCTCTTACTTGTAGACCGAACCATCTCATAAGCTCCAGCTTTCCAATAGCGGCCAGCCATTTTCCAGAAGCCGGGATAAGCCAGGACTTCTCCGAAATCACGAAAACTGACATCTGAACGACGATAACCTTCACGCGCCATCGCGAGAATCGCATTTGGTCCGGCTTCGACATTCCCGTTGACCATTGGAGTTAAATGCACTCCGAGAAAAGGAAATTCTGGATCAGGAACAGGATAGATGAGTCCTTTGACAAGAGCGCGACTTTCTTCCCTCAAGAGATAATACTCTCCTCTAAAGGGTAAAATCTGATGTTCTGCTGATCCAAGGCAAGCTTTCGCAATTCGATCGGATTGAAGACCTGCACAATTGATGACGATTTTGCACTGATATTGATTCTTGGCGGTAATCACATAATCGTCTTTAAATTCACGAATCTCCTCTTCGAGAGCAATCTCTCCGCCTTTCGCTTTGATCTCCTTGCAGAGTTCCTCTGCAACGGCAGGATAGTCGATGATCTGACAAGAAGGCAAATAAAGTGCTTTGGCAGCGCTTGCATGAGGTTCAATTTCGGCGAGCTTCTCTGGCCCAATCACCACAGCGCCCATCACGCCGTTGGCCTTGGCGCGATTTTCGAGTTCTGTAAGATAGGCAACTTCTCGAGGGGTCTGGGCTAGGATCACTTTATGAATCTCTTGTGAGCGAACTCGGTCCGCACAGAAACGAAGCAGCTCTGCTTTTCCTTCGATGCAGTTTTTCGCTTTCAAAGAGCCTGGCTTATAGTAAACACCGCTATGAACAACGCCGCTATTTCTGCCTGACTGATGGTATGCCGGGGTTTTTTCTTTGTCGCATACTATGATTTTTAACTGTGGATTCGTTGAGAGAATTTGATATGCGGTCGCAAGTCCTACGAGACCTGCTCCGATTACTAGACAATCGTATTTCATATTAGCTCCAAAAAGAAGTGATGATGTCATACAGAGACGAAAAAGAGAAGAATACATTATGGTAGTAAACTTGTACTTTGTTCATTTGGGGTATTAATGAAAAGTGCTCTCATTACTGGAATTACCAGGTAAGATGGGTCATATCTTGCGAAATTTTTGCTCGAAAAAGGATTTGCTGTTTCTAGAATTATTCGGAGATCTTCTTCTGCAAACTCATCGAGCCTCCAACGTATCATCGAAAAAGCAACTCTAGATGAGATCTATAATTTTGGTGAGATGTGTCATGTGAGATGCCGAAATATACTGCAGATGAGGATTTTCCAAGCGAATTTGATACGCTGTCGATAATCCCATCAATCCAATGCCTATCACAAAACAATCGCAAATAATAGAGGAACGTGTCATGTTCGATTCCATGAGACACTACGTTACTACTAAACTGCGCAATGGCGTTAAGAGAGCTTTTCGATCTTTTGGATACGAGATTACACCTTATCCAAAACTGGAAGGCCCTTACGAGAAAATTATTGCAAAAAGTTATTACGCGCCTTGGAAGACAGATTCTGAATTTGAAAAAGTCTATCGACAAATTCAGCCCTACACTCTAGTCGATCAGCATCGCTGCTATGAACTCTGGTCCTTGGTAGAACAGAGTGCAAAAATTCCTGGCGCACTTATCGAAGTTGGTGTTTGGCGAGGCGGGACTGGTGGTTTAATCTCTGCGAGAGCAGCAAATTTAGGGATTACTGATCCTGTGTATCTTTGCGATACTTTCAAAGGTGTTGTAAAAACCTCCAAGTGTGATCTTCATTATGATGGCGGTGAGCATAGCGATACTTCCTTAGAAATCGTAGGCAATCTTCTCCAGAAAAAGCTTCTACTGAATAACACCAGAATTCTTGAAGGAATTTTTCCAGAGGAAACAGCCTCTAAAATTGAGACCGATCAATTCCGCTTTTGTCATATCGACGTCGATGTCTACGAGTCTACTAAAGATATCGTGGATTGGATCTGGCCTCGTATGAGTATCGGGGGAATTGTTGTCTTTGACGATTACGGCCTCCCCTCCTGTACGGGTATCAGGGACTATATCAATGAAAGAAAAAACCTTCCGGACTGCGTACTGATCCATAACATCAATGGCCATGCTGTCTGGGTTAAAACAGCTTCGTCTCAAGGTTCTCTTGCGAAAAGTCCCTGATAAAATTTTGATCGTCAAAATCGGAGCGATTGGCGATCTAGTTATGTCACTGCCGATTCTTACAGCAATCCACAAAAAATACCCTCAATCTAAAATCACATGGCTTTGTGGATCTCAAGCAGCGCCTCTTCTACGGGCTGCTCAACAAATCAATTCGATCCTCGAGGTTGATGAAAAAAAACTTCTAGCAGGATCCTTTTGGCTTAAGCTGAAGCATCTTTTCAAGACATGGAAACAGATCGGATTTTTCAAGCGTTTCGATTTAATTCTAACCTTACATCCAGATCCACGCTACCGATTACTATCCTTTTTTTGCCGCTGCGCCGATCGCAGACACTGGGGGGAAAATAGATCTCGCTTTATTCCCATTCCTGGTCGCTACCATGCACATGAATATTTGCATCTCCTGAATCCAGAGCAAACCGGACCGCAAGAACTCTCTATTGAATTCCCTGTGCTGCATCTACCTCAACAAAGCGAGACTATTCCCAAAATTGGCGAAACTGTGATTGTTTTATCGCCAGGAGGCGCCAAAAATGTTTTGGCAGACGATGCTCTGCGTCGTTGGCCAATTCAATCCTATGCGCGCCTGATTGAGAAACTCTCTACTCTTGAAAACACCCATATCGTTGTTACGGGAAGCGAATCCGACCGTTGGATTGAATCTTTTCTTCCCAAGAACACTTATCACAATCAGATCGGTCGTTTTAATCTTCTCGAAATGATCTCTCTTTTGAAAAAATGTTCTCTTCTGATCACCCATGACAGCGGTCCCCTCCATCTGGCTAAACTCGCCGGATGTCCTGTATTAGCTCTTTTTGGCCCGACAAATCCCCATGAAAAAATTTCTCCCGAAGAAAATATCAAATTTATCTGGGGAGGAGAACGTCTATCCTGCCGTCCCTGCTACAATGGGAAAACCTACTCTGCTTGCAAAAGAAATCACTGCCTCGAAAGCATTTCTCCTGAGCTCGTTTTTGATACATCTATGGAAATGCTGAGCGCTTCTAAAGTAGCTGTAGATCTACCAAATTCATTAGGTTAAAGAACATTCCATAATCATGAGAGTGTAGGGAATGCGCAGCATGTCATGTGACACAGTCGTGTTAACAGTATTAAAATGCTTTTGAGCTAGCTCTTTATATTCTGATTCCGTACGGACATTTTGCCCTCGATCATGCTTGAGAAAGTACTTAGCAACCTTAGATTGATCCTGTGTGTAGCATCCATCTAAGGTAAGCAATCGCCCTGTACTACTGGCTGCTTTTGCTGCAAAATCGAACAACTTACTCGATTCATGATCATCGAGATGGTGAATGAGTCCTAAGGCCAAAATGAGGTCAAATTTTGGTAAGTCCTTGAGCAACCCGATATTGTTTGCATTCTCACAAATGAACGTATGTTTCTCTTTGAATTTATTCGAGGCAAACTCGATGTATTTAGGATTACTATCAAGGCCACAATAATGGACTGAAGGAGGAAGATATTGGAGAATCGTTCCCGGACCACACCCAATATCCAAAATAGTCATTCCAGACTGAGGTTTGGCAAAGTCGTGTATCAGTTTTTTCCTAGCTCGAGTTGCTCCAACTGACCACTGAAATACATTATAAAGGAAAGCATTTTTCAAAATGCTCTTAATTCCATTTTCAATTTGAGACATGCCGTCCTTACTATTTTAAAATTGATGCAACTCCTGATAAAATCAAGAAAACTCCAAACACCTTAAAGAAAGTAAGTGATTCTCCATAAGCAAACATGGATGCACTCATGATGGCTAGAAAGTGAAGCCCAATCCCAACCGGATAGGCCCTGGAAAGTTCAAGATGGGCAAGAGCGATACTCCATGCAACTGTGGACCCAAAAAGAGAAACGACAGCAATGATTATCTTTCCTGAAGAAATCAGCTTTAAAAAAAAGAAGAAAAAGGTTCTGACCGAAGTGAAATTCCAATTCCCTAATTTCTGAATTTCATTTTTTAACAGAAGAGCCCCTATAATATTCAGAGCCACAAAAAGGACAACCATGCTCCAACCGAGAGTAGAAGATTTCGCGGCGGTAGATAAGGTGTTTTGGAAGGCAGGTGATGTAGCTTCTTCTTGAATCATGGAAATTGTTAGGTCGTTTGAAACGATAGCAGAGAGCTCTTCTCCAAACAAGGGATTGTTTTTTTACGCCAAAGTTCGTAAATTGCATCTCTATTTATAAAGAGCAGGAATGGAAATGAACTCACCTCATTTATCAATCGTAAGCCCTGTATACCAAGCAGAGAACCTCGTTGACGAGTTGATCGAAAAAGTGGTCGAGCATGTCTCTTTGTTCACAGATAACTTCGAAATTGTTCTAGTCGAAGATGGAAGCCTCGATGGCAGTTGGGCAAAAATTGAAGAAAATTGTCTTAAAAATCCTCGTATCAAAGGTATTCGTCTCAGTCGAAATTTTGGACAACATGCAGCTGTTATCGCTGGTATCAATCATGCCAAAGGAGATTGGGTCGTGATCATGGATTGTGATCTACAAGATCGCCCTGAGGAGATCGTTCGACTCTATGAAAAAGCTCAAGAAGGCTATGATATTGTTTTAGCTGGGCGCATGAATCGACAGCATGCTTTTCTAAAGCGCTTTCTCTCTAAAATGTTTTATAAAGTCCTTTCCTGGCTCAGCGGAACTCCTTACGACAGCCGCGTTGCGAACTTCGGCTTGTATCACAAGAAAGTGATCCAGGCTGTTTTGCAAATGCGAGAAAATATTCCTTATTTCACTGCTATGGTCAACTGGGTCGGGTTTAGAAAAGTTATTTTACCCGTAGATCACGCAGCCCGTCCCCGCGGGAAAAGTGCTTATAATTTCAGCCGATTGGTGAAGTTGGCCATTGATGCTCTCTTGGCTCATAGTGATAAGCCCTTAAAACTCATTATAGGTGTAGGAGCCTTCATCTCTTTCTTTGGATTTGTTTTTGGGACTGTCTCTATTTGGCAATATTTCAGAGGATCCATTGACGTACTGGGTTACACAAGTCTGATCACAACGATCTGTTTTTTTAGCGGCTTGATTATTCTGGTTCTGGGAATTATAGGGCTTTACATTGGGAAGATTTTTGAAGGCATCAAAAATCGTCCTAACTTCCTCGTAAGTGAAAGAGTGAATTTTAAAACAGCTACGACCCTTCGCGCTTCTGAGCCATCAAAAGAAGAGATCCTCCTGAAACATTTGGAAGCCAGCGAGAGAGAGAGAATTCCATCTTCGTCATCGCATAGCAGATCTTATTGACCCCAAAGGGAAGTTCAAATTTTAGCTTCTCTTTGCCATCCACTTCCTCCTTACGATCTCTGTTCAATAAGCTGCGAACAAACAGCAAGGGAACGATAAAAATGAAAAAATATTCGATGTGTTTCACTTCTAAGTCACATGCTCTGCACAATTCGATCAGAGTTTTTTTTGTGTACCGTCGATAGTGGCCATTGATCCTGTCGTCTCGATTCCAAAGCCATTGATGAGCAGGAACAGTCAGTATGATTTTTCCTCGAGGCTTTATCATCTTTTTCAGACATTCTATGGCCTGCTTGTCATCTTTCTGATGTTCTAAAACATCAAAAAGACAAATCGCGTCGAACTCTTCTTGAAAGGGCGGCTTGTAAAGGTCAAATTGGTAGAGTTTTCCAATTCCTTTCTCTTTAGCATATCTGAGTCCGTTGAGATGAATATCTGCCATCTCAATTGAGAAGCCCAGTTTTGCTAACCTTTGTGCAATAAAACCGGTTCCACCCCCAATTTCTAAAATTTTCTCCTCTCTTTGAATCTTCTTTTCAAAGAAACGACAAATTTTATCTCGTCTTGTTTTGAACCAGAAATGTTTTGATTCGGTGTCTTCCTGATCTTTCAGCAGGCGAGAGTCATATATGGAGAGTGAAGAGTTCAATCCAGAATCGAAAACAGCGATCTGTTCTTTTTCAGTAAATTCACGAGTTAACGGCATATCGGATCTCCAGCCAAAGAGCGTTGCACAAGATCCGCTACACCTTCTCTCCAAGAACGAATAGGATAGCCTTGAATCTTCTCAATCTTTGAAGTATCCAAGATACAACTCGTTGGTCGTTTACTGATTTGTGCAAAAGCATTCGAAGACGTAGGTAAAATTTCCTCGCAGGCAATGGGGATTCCAAATTTTCTTGCACAATCTTGCATAGCCATTCCGATATCATATCTCGAAGCTTCTTCCTGATTTGCAAAGTGGAAAATTCCGGAAAGAGTGAAAAAGAAAAAAACAGATGAAGCCAAATCAGCAATGTAGGTAGCTCTACCCTTTTGATCCGCATCTACTCGAAGAATTTTCTCTTTTCTTATTCGCTCGAAGAGGGATGAGAGAAAGGTTTTGCCCTCCCCACCAAATAACCAGGAAGTTCGGACAATACACGCTTCTGGAGCAACATCGAGTAGCCTCATTTCGCCTTCTCGTTTTGTTGTTGCATAGACTCCGATGGGATGAGGAATATCTCCTTCCTTAAATGAGGATTGCGAAGGAGATCCATTGAAAATATACTCCGTTGAAAAATGGATAATTTTCGTTCCTTTACCTAGCTTACCAAGGTTTTCAGGGCCTAAAACATTGATCTTGAAAGCTTCCTCTATATTTTCTTCTGCTTGATCAACGTGAGCAAGGGCAGCACAATTAACTATATGTGTAATGGGATCTTGGGAATGCGTCTTTAGAAAGCAGTTCACTTGGTCTAGAGATGATAGATCTACTTGCTGTTTGAAAGTAGCCACAAATGGGACTTTCTTCATTCTGCATGCATACTGAACTGCTTTTCCTAGAAATCCATTCGCCCCAGTAATCCATATTTTCATAAATCGCTCTGTATAGAACTCTTGATTTTATCAATTTAGGATCGACATTCATAAGTGTCAATGAATTTAGAGCTGTTTGAGCAAGCAACGAGTATACACTTGAATTTTTGGAGTAAGCAGATTAGGATCCGTAGCTTTGCTAACCAAGAAGGCTTCTATTTATGTCATCATCAAGGATACTGAATATTGCAGCAGACAGAAGAATCAATCTACGCCTCTCTCTATTTGTCTTATCGATTATGCTCTTCGTCTTCCTCACCCAAGTTCCCTATCTTTATTTTATATGCAATTACAATGACTGCGGCTATTTTCTTGCGAATCAAGAACTGGCAAACCAGCTTGGATTTCATCATGTCAAAGTAGTCCCCTGGTGGTGGTTCTCCGATATCATCGGTGGCTGTTGGTTAACGTTAACCGAAGGTTATGGGATATGGGGTGCAAAATTAGGAGGCGCACTTGCCATTGCACTTGCCGGGACTCTTTCTGCAAAGACATTATCTCTCCTCTACAAGCCTAATTTCCTGCTATTTATGGCGATGGTTTTTACAGGGTTATGCATACAAAATGAGATGCTCAACTATATCTCTGTGCCAACACTTTTCTATGCGGTTTTCTCCTACTATTTCCTGAAAATGAATCTTGAACCTTCCAATACATTTTACCCAGTAGTTAGCGGTATTGCTTTTGCTCTCACAATTTTTTCTAGAATGCCCCTGATCTTTGCGATAGCGGTTCCTGTATTTTGTCTTTTGGCCTGCTACCGAATGGAATCTGAACGATTCGGAACATATCTGAAGTCCTATCTAAAAATGTATGGAATCATCTTCGGCTGCTTTCTTTTTTTCATTCTTTATCTTTATTCCCAAGGACTACTCGCCAATTATTTTTTTCCTTCTGCTCCCTCTAAAGATCATACAGTTTTTTCACTGCTTACATTGCTAGCTAATCAGCTGATCGAAAAAATTCCCGTTTTACTTTCTATTGGAGTTTCTGCTACAGCCTTTTTCTACTCAGTAAAAAAAGGATGGCTGTCAAGCCGCATAGCAGCAGGCCTCTTCATCGCTTTCCTGGTAGCCAATTTTTCCCTAGCCATTTTGAGCCTCAAATCTTCTTATTTTAAAGATTTAGCAAAACTTGTTTGGCCAGATTCTTTTGATATCTATCCCATATTGATCGCGAGCATTCTTGTTTGCCTACGATTAACGAAAGATCGAATGGATTTTCGTGAAATTGTACTGGTGATTCTAGCCGTTGCTTGGCCCTTTTTACGTACGCTCGGATCTGCTATTGGAATACACTGGGGAATTGTCCTAGGATTCCTTCTTTGTGGTGTAGCTGTGAATATGCTTTACCGTGTTGCAGACACCTACCGTTGTAGAACTGCCATATTCTGCTTAATGGCGACTTTAGGACTGATCATGGGCGGTAAATCTGCAAAGTATCTGATGAATGATTTAACTCTTACGTTGAATGAGTCACCAAAAAGCCAAGCAGAAAAAATGAGAGGCGTTTCTGCCATACCTGCTTTTGGAGAAGATTTAAGTTCTCTAGTTCATGCAATGAAGTCATATGTAAAAAAAGGCGACCCGATTCTAGCTTGTCCTTACATTTCTTTAGTCTATTTTGCTTCAGGAACACTTCCTCTGGGTAATCACTCAAGCATCTATTTTTTAGATGTTTCCCAGTTCAGTCAGAAGCTCGATGAGATGGCTAAAATGTCACCTCCCAAGTTGATTATCATGCCCAAAATTGATTTTCAAAATCCATTTCTTCAAGAAGAGAAGTTCAAATGGCCAACCAGAACTGAGTTTCTGGCTGACCTTAGAACAAAATGTGATCTTTTCGAAGAGAAGATCATAAAGAAGTGGAATGCGAAGTTAGCTTGGTCGAATGCATCATATGAACTTTATACAGTCAACGCCTCTCATTCAAAATATATGAATGAATGATCTCCTGAATATCCTGTTGCACGATGCCACCAGAGCCAATCTTCTGGTGAATAGAAGGATCGGCAAGTCAATTGCCAGTAGAGCAGATTTACTTTCTCAGATTCGTTACGGTAGGATTCGACGACAACATATTTATTTTTCCTACCCACTCTCTCGATTTCTCGAAAAGCCGCATCCAGTTTTTCGCAATGTAGATTGTGAAGGGTATTGATAGAGATAACGAGGTCAAAACTATTGTCTGGAAAAGGCAATTGCTCTGCATCTGCGATCTGAAGATAGGGTCTCACTTCTTGTTTTGCGTTTTCAATCCCATAACCTGAAATATCAATGCCACAGACCTCCAACCCTGGGACAACCTGTGTCAAATCATAGAGGAGAAATGCCTTGCCACATCCAACATCAAGTACTTTATCCCCGCTTTTCAACTGGTAGCGCTCTGCAAGAAGCTCTGCAACAGCTCTCCAACGTCCGTCATAACTATAACCACCGTATCCAAACTTACGATCGCCATCCCAGTAATCTCGATCAAAACGGCAGGCAACGGCTGCTGCTTCAGCTTTTGGAATCTCATTGACTCTCCCTACATAATCACGAATTGTTTTCTTATGTAATGGGGAAATAAAATCTATGTAAGCCATATCATGTCCTTTGCTTTTGTTAATAAGTATCTGGCCTTTTGAAACTGCTCTTCCGCATGTTCTTCTGATTGAGCAAAGTTCCTTCGCATCTCACCCACCTGTGAATATCTGTTCAGTACAATGCATGCCCATTTTACTTGATACAGCGGGAGTAGCAGGCCGATGCGTTGAATCAACTCTTGAGGCTGTTGAAAACAGGAGACAAAGCGTTCACTGAATGAAGAGAAAAGATGAAAGGGAACAGAAATTTTTGGTTGGCAAAAGAAATCACAAACAGTTTTTGCGGGATCATCCCACCCTGCATATTCAAAATCTATGAAAGTTAACTTTCCATCTTTTTGGAGCAGCGCGTTGTGAAAACCAAAATCAGAGGGAGAAATACAGCGTTCTACCTCCGTCGAAGAAGCGTCGTTTAAAACTTTTTTCTTAACTTCTTCCCAAACTGACTTCATTTCCGTTTGAACAAACAAAGAAAGATGTTGATTTTGAGATAGTCGCTGGATGCGATTTTCAACGATTTGCACATGTTCCTGCAGGGTAAAGCAAGCTTCTGAGGCGGCTAAGAGATTAGGTTTTTCTAAACGAGGTTGGTTGAGGAGATGAAAAAACTCTATAGCTTGGTCATAGCAAGTATCTGAGAGGTCTGAGGGCTGCATCGTCCTTCCAGGTACGTACGAATAGAGGGCCGCATTGACCGATGCATCGAAAGCAATTGGCTGAGGAATGCACTGCAGCCCACAGTTCCATCCATATTCTAGAAAGGAAAATTCAGCGTTCAATCGCTGTCGTAGATCTTGAGGATGTTGAAAGTAACATTTCAGAACGATCGGATCACGATCCGTAAATTCTAATTGGTAAACACGATTGTTGGCTCCTCCAGAAAGCTGAGAGAATCGGAGAGGTGGAGAGAGAGAAAATGCAGAAATAAATTTCTTTAGTTCTGTAGCCATTCATCCAATTTGAGTACAAGTTTTTTCCAGGAATCCATGCGCTGTAAGGAAACCTCAAGATGTTGATTGTTTGGATCAAAGAGAACTTTCTCAACATCCTCTGGAAAATTCTGTTCTGAGAGTACTTCTGGGAGATCATCGATAAAATGCGTACAGTCAAGTGTCTTGATTCGAGCTAATTTTTCCTGAAGGGTCAATTCAAAGTACGTAGGAGGTATCCAGGAAAATTCTTGCGTTTCGATCCAATGACGAGCGGCATGATGTAGGTCGTATTTAGGCCCAATAAAAGGATATTGGGTTTTGTGGCTAACGATGCATGTAGAGATATTGCGTTTCTTGCACTGTTCCAAAAATTCTATAAATCCAGGAAAAGGCTTCGCTAACTTCATACGAGTTCCATAGATAACGCCTTGCAGTCGGGTCCAAGAATCTTCTTGGTTTTGAGCGCGGAGATAGTCTCGTACAGCATTTTTGGAATGAGATACATGCGCAGGTATGAGCTTTGCCTCTAAGGCGGCTTGATAAAACACACCATCGTAGCAAGCAATGGTGTTGTCAAAATCAATTCCAATACGAATTTTGTCTGTTTCCATACAACCGAGAATCTAAAGAGCAAGGTTTAAGAGAGGACGAAGCGCTACGCCTTTTTCTAAGTCATCAATAGCTTTTTCAATCTCGTGCAAGCTATAGACATTGGCGAGAAATGGCTGCAGCTTCAGCTCCTTCTTTTTTAAAAAGTCGCAGTAGACGGGAAAGTGTAAATCTGGCTGATTGTCTCCGCCCCACGTACCAAGTAATTGCTTGCCTTGGTTAAAAAGCTGAGGATCTAATGAGAGCTGAGATCCAAAACGAGCATTGCCCACAATGACAGCCACACCACCTTGTTGACGAACAGCTTGAAAGGCTTGCTGCATCACACCTACATTCCCAGAAGCCTCAATAGCGAAATCAAGCGATCCTAATTTCTTTAGCTCCTCAAGAACGTCGCACTGAGCTGCGTTGATACAATGTGTAGCACCTAACTGTCGCGCTAGATCCAGTTTTTCAGGAAGCAAATCAATCGCAATAAGGGGTGAACAACCGGCGAGAACACCACCGAGAAGCGATGCCAATCCCACTCCACCACAACCGAATATAGCCATGCTCTGCCCTTTTTTAGGGCGTGCCGTATTTAAAACCGTCCCTAAGCCGGTAGGAAGCGCACAGCCGATCAGAGCAGCTTCTTGCATAGGGATTTCAGCTGGAAGGGGTGTGATACGATTTTCACTAATGACTGCATGGCGGCTGAAAGTCGTAATGGCTCCGGCATTCACTTTTTTATCCTTCCAGGAATAGACCGTTCCAGGAACATTCGCTCCAGAACCTTTCATCCACGAAAGAATAGCGTGATCTCCTGGCTTTACTTTTGTAACACCTGGCCCGATTTCAAGAACTTTTCCACTGCCTTCGTGCCCCAGGCAGTGAGGCATATATGGATCCTTTCCTCGATATCCTCGAACTTCTCATATCTGTGTGTGACAAACACCGGGGGAGTGATTTGCAGCAGGGACTGGCGCTGGTGTCAATGCT
>JAJFMM010000148.1 GCA_021772165.1 Chlamydiota bacterium
TTCAAATACATCGCCTCTGAGATCCGCGAGTGGGAAGAGAGCTTTGGCGGCTATCAGTTTATCTTCGGAGCGGAAGAGTCGCACGGCTATCTTCACGGCACTTATGTGCGCGATAAAGATGGCATAGGAGCCGCATGTCTGATCGCGGAAGCTGCAGAAGCAGAAAAGGTCAAAGGGAGCACGCTTCTCGATGCACTCCACGCGCTCTATCTAACCTATGGTGTGCATCGCCAATCGCTCTCAACCATCGCTTTCAAAGATACTTCCGAGGGTATGGAATCGATGCGCGCTCTTATGCAAAGGCTACGAGATGATCCTCCTCGCGTAGTTGGGAGGCAGCCCGTCGAGCGTTTTGACGATGTACTGCATCACCCCTCTCTGCCGCCCTCCAATGTGCTGATTTTCTGGCTAAAAGATCAAACCAGACTCGTGATTCGCCCCTCCGGTACAGAGCCCAAAATCAAGATCTACCTCGAAGCATCCGATCCTCCGGGTCTCGATCTCGAACAGAGCATCTCTGCTTGCGATCAGCGTCTTCAAGAAACACTCGACGCTTTTCGGAAAGACAATGAGCTCTAAGATCTGTTTGAACATGATCGTCAAAAACGAGAGTGCGACGATTGTAAGATGCCTCCAATCTGTGAAACGGCATATCCACTCCTGGGTCATTGTAGATACAGGATCGACCGATGGCACGCAGGAGCTCATCCGAGAGTACTTGAGCGATCTTCCAGGCGTACTGCACGAGCGGCCCTGGGTCCATTTTGAGCACAATCGCAATGAGGCACTCGCTCTGGCAAAAGGCAAAAGCGACTATCTTCTCTTCATCGATGCAGATGAGGAGCTGATCTGCCCTGAAAAGTGCTTTCTACCAAAATTGGAGCTCGACAAATACCTCGTGGAGCATCGCTTGAAGGGCTACTCCTTTGAAAGAGCGCTTCTTATCTCTAATGATCCTGCCTGGAGATGGGAAGGAGTGGTTCACGAAACCATCCTCCATCCGGGAGAACCTTCGACAGTTCGGCTGGCCACCTTAGTCGTGCAGTGCCATCCTCGAAAAGGCGGCTCAAACGTCTTGAGGCATATCGAGCTTTTAGAAAAGGCCCCCAAAGAGTCGAGAAATGTTTTCTATCTGGCTCAGAGCTACTTTGAAACCTCTCAATACCAGAGAGCCTACTACTGGTATGAGAAGAGATCGACGATGGGCGGCTGGGATCAGGAGATCTACTGGTCGCTGTTTCGCATGGCGCTGATCCAAGAATATCATCTGCAGGAAAAGCCCTTCATTGAGCTCTACTTCCGGGCCTATCAGTTTCGCCCGTCGAGAATCGAAGCGCTCTACTATCTAGCCAACTACTATTCGCGAAATGAGCAGTGCTTTGCCGCTTTCTGGATTTTGAAGATCGCACTTGCAACGCCGCAGTCGAATGATGCCGTTTTAGTGGAACGCTGGATGTACGACTGGGGTGCTGACTATCTGCTTCTTGCCTGTGCTGTTGAGCTGGGCAAAACATCTGAAGTGAGCATTCAGGCGAGTAGACTCCTTAAAAATAAGTGTCTTCCCGCCTTGCAAAGAGAAGCTATAGACACTCTTTTGCCAACTTGATGATCCGCTCATACTCTTCTAGATTGGGTATATCCACAACGCCCTTAGAAGGAACATTTTTTTCATCCAACACAGCAACAAGATGAGCAGCGGGAAAAGGTTCGCTCCCTGAAGTAGAAGACCAGTATTTAGCGCGATGCTCATCGAAAATATCGATCATTCTGGTTGCAACTTCAGGACATTTATAAGATCCAAGCACTCTTGGTCCAAGCTGTAGATGCATACAATGAATTAGAGGCATTCTTCCTAGTATCATGACACCAACCAGTGATTGACTATCAAACGCCTACAAATCTCTTGCTCAGCCAGCTGGGATTGCTTTAGGTGAGTTTTCATGATTCTGCTTACTATTTTTGCTGCTTGCTCTCGGGATGGCTTCGTATCTTCGCGATTCCGCACATACGCAGAAACCGCATGAGCTCCCAATGCTCTCAAGGCTGTCGTCATCATTCCATCCTCTGAAAAAAATTAAGGACAAGAAGATACGCTCTCCTCCACTTAAAACTCAAAGTATGTTTTCCACTGAGAAGCAAGCGTTTGCCAGGTATATTTTTGCAGGACAAACTCTCCCATCGAACGCCTTTCTTCAAGAGAAATGGAGGGAGCTGTTTCGAGCGCTTGAAAAAGGGTAGAGCGATATTCTGCTAGTTCTTGACACTTGTAGCCATGCTGCACCGTCTCAGCGAGCGCGGTTCCCTCTAAAATAACGGGGACTGCACCTGAGAGCTGCGCGCGAAGAGCCGTAATGCAGAACGTTTCCGGCTTGATGCAAGGATAGGTCCAGAGAGAGGCTTTTGCATAGGCGCGGTTGAGCTCAAGATGCCCCACTTTACCACGATCGTATACATCGGGTAATTGAGTGACTGCTTGGCGCATCCACGCTTCCGTGTCAGGTGCGAGCAGTCCCCAATGCTTCCAGCCGTAATACACATCGAGAGTCGCTTTGGGAAAGCGCTCTTTGACCTCAGGCCAGAGCTGCAGAAGAATCTCCAGGCCCCTCGCATAATTCGAGCCGTAGATACACGCGTAGGGATTCTGCCTCTCTTGGACGGGAGAAAAGTGCTCTGCTTCAATGCCGTTGCCAAAGATCTCAGTGAAAGGCGTATAAGCCGGAGAGGAGGAGATCCAATGTTTTCTCTGCCACTCTGAGAGCCAGAGAACGCCATCGAATCCCTCAGATGGCATCTCCTGATTGTCAATCGTATCATGCGGCCAAAGGTAAGCTTTTTTGGCGATCCCTTTTTCCTTCAAAACAGAGCCGATATGCGGCCATCGCCAAGCGATGGCGATGTCTAGCGGCTCTGTGAGAGAAAAGTTCTGATCGACATAACGCGGATTGGATCCGATCAGCGAATGACAAGACTCTTCAGGAGGATTGCCGAAGACAAGAACCTCGTAACCGAGGTCGGCGAGCTCTTGCGACATGTAGATCACCGCCTCTTCTGAGCCCATGATGCCCGACTGGATCGATTCCGGATCCCAAGGATCCTGACCTTTTACCGAAAAGGTAAAAATACCGATCGTCTTTGCTTTTTTCATTGAACAACTCCTTGGTACGAAGAGAGCGCTGTGTAGTTTTCTTGCATCTGAGCGCGCTGATCTGCGGGTAGTGTGCGCACGTTCAATATTTTTTCGAGAGCCTCTTTTGCTTGGGCATACTTCTTGATTTGAAAGGCACACTCGGCAAATTGAGCGAGTAGTCCATACTCGTAAATCCAGCTTTTTCGCAAAAAGGGATCTTGAGGGCAGGGAATCGTCAAAGCAAATTCAGAGAGCACATAGCCCAATACGTAGTTTTCCTCACGGATCATACGAGCGGACAGATCGTAGAGCGGCTCTACGCGGCTCGGGAAAGAGTGGTACGCCTTGAGATAGTGATCGATCACCATCTCAAGAGGCTCTCCCTGTTTTTCCTTAAGGACTGCTATCCGATAGAGAGAATAGAACACTTCTTCCTGATCTTCCTCCAGACTCACTCTTTTCTCAAAGAGCTCAAGAGCCTCTTTCTCATCGCCCGCATCTTCACTCACTCTTGCCGTGTGAAAGACAATCCGCGGATGGTTCGGGTGCTGTGAGAGAGCAAATTTCCACTTCTCTTTTTCATCTTCTGCTCGGCTCTTCATTTTAGTAAGAATCGATCCAAAAAGTAGTTTAGCTGATTTGGCCTGAGGAGACCCTAGATCCTGGATCAACACTTCGCCTCCTCGCCAGTCAAGTTTCGAGCGGAGTAGAAACGGCTTTCTCCAATCGATGCCATCTTGCCTGGAAATCGCGTAGTAACAGTCTTTATCCAGATCTCCAAACCCAAACCGATCTGAAACGATGAGTTTCTCATCCGGATCGATGAGCAAAAGATAGTCTCCCTTCTCTTTTGCGCACGAGAGCAGCTTTTTTATATCGGTTCCGGGAGTTGCCATCTCGACAGAGCCCACTTTTTCTTCCAGGACTCTTTTCACAATCTCTATTGAGCCATCCGTGGAGCCTATATCTAGAATAAAATAGCCGTCAATCCACGGTTTGACAGAAGAGAGACACTCTTCAATCGTTTCAGAATCATTTCCTAGAATCATGGTTAAACAGACTGTCATGATGCACCTCCTGTCGCATAAGAGAAGCCATAACGATAGGAGTCAAAAATCTTTATCTGGCTATTCTTCTGCATCGCCGCGCGCGTCTCCTCCGGAAGATCTTTGATCACGAGCAACTTCTGCATCGCCTCATAGGTCTCTCCATGTCTTCCGATACGCCAAGCGCACTCTGCGAGCTGCACAAGCCTTCCCCATTTGTAAACGTTAAACTCGACTCGATAGATGCTCTCCGGATAGTTAAGAGTGAGAGCGGATTTGGCAAGCAGATAGCCCATGACATAATTTTTCCGCTTGATCATGTAGTCGGCGAAATAGACCAGAGCCTCAGCTCTAGTTGGTTGCGGGTAATAGGCTTTCAAAAAGCTTTCAACCACCATAGCAGTTGGCCACTTGAGCTTTGCTTTTAGAACGGCGCTTCGCAAAAGACAGTAGTTGATCTCATGCTCAAATCCACCCAAACGCGTTCTTTTTTCGTAACACTCTTGAGCTTCTTTGTCTCTGCACGCCGCCTCATAGGCTCCGGCGATATGAAAGAGCAAGCGCGTATTGTTCGGCTCTTCGGAAAGAGCCTTCTCCATGATCCAGATATCTTTTTCTAACGTTGTAGGATCGAGAGAGCGTCTACTATCTTTAGCTGTGGAGTCAATGAGTGCACCCTCAAGCTGCTTTCCCCCACCGACACGGGGACAGTGAATCTCTTCATGCAAAACCCCTTTCCAATTCCATGGGAGACCTTGCTTGGCCAAAATGAGGCGCAGGGACTCAGAATGCTCCAGACGGTTTACGGCGAAATAGCAGTCTAGATCTAACCAGGGAAAGGAATCTCTCCCTAGGATGAAAACCTCATCTGCGTCGATAAAAAGCAGATAGTCGCTCTTTCCCTTAGCCAGCTCCATCGCCTCATTGCGATTGGCTGCAAAATCAAACCACGGCCTCTCATGAAGCTCCCCCGGGATATCCTTCAAGGCATTGCGAATAATCTCCTGCGTACCATCCGTAGATCCTGTGTCGACAATGACCCAGGTATCGATATACTCTCTCACCGAAGCAAGACATCTCTCTATTACTTTACTCTCATTTTTAACGATCATATTCAAGCAAACAGATTTCATTAAATCCACCGTTTTATTAATAAATCAATACAAACGATAGACAAACAAATAGAATTAATTCTATAGAAATTTTCTTATCCTAGAGAAACAGTGGAGAATTTTTGTCTGGATCGAGTTCCCAGACGAAATTTTAAATGATTTATGCTCTTCACAACAAATACTCATTTTGTGATAAGAAAAATCATAGCCATTTTATGATACCCGAGTTGCGGATTACTAAAAAGTTTCCAGGAGAAATTGCTTAGTAATCCGCAACTCGGGTTTTGATGTCTCGAATGCTACACCAAGGAGCAAATGATGTTAGGGACCATTTTAATTATTCTCTTAGTATTACTTCTAATTGGCGCGTTTCCAAGATGGA
>JAJFMM010000149.1 GCA_021772165.1 Chlamydiota bacterium
CCCAAGTCTCGATCACATCGTCAGTCGATTCAACTTTTTTATCACCAAAGACATGAGGATGACGGCGAATCAGTTTTTCACTTACCTCTTGAATGGAGTCAGCGATAGAGAAGAGCCCCTGCTTCTCGCCTAATTTAGCGATGAAGACCAGAGTATAGAGCACATCACCGAGCTCCTCGACCATTTCATCCTTCTCCTGGCGATCGATCGCCTCGATCAACTCATGAGCCTCCTCCAGAAGATAAGGTTGCAGTGAAAATAAAGTTTGCTCACGGTCCCAGGGGCAGCCCCCCTCTCCCAATAATTGATCAGCTATATTCAATAATTTACTAAACTCTTCCACAAAACCCCCACTGTTTTAAAACAACAGCCAAACAGATAATAAATAGTTATCATTGCAAGCTATTCGAAAAGCGGTGTACAATTTTTATAGAGTAAACAACTTTGAGTCAACGATTATGTGGTCTATAAGCATTTTTTCAAGTGGTTCACAATCCAGCATATCTACCCAGATGGAAGCGCCGAAACAGACTCAAGCATCGTTCTGGAGTAGATTTTGGCCCTTTGGCTCAACGAGTACAGCAACTCCTCTGCAAGAAAAGATAATAGAGCAGGCTCCAGAGACCGAGACGAGCGCGAAGAGTGCATCGCTCTGGCAGCGCTTAAAGCCATCCTTTTCCCTCCCCTCTATATCGTTGCCAGCCCTGCCCTCTGTATCACTGCCATCTCTACCGCGCTGGCCAGGTGCAACAGCCCCTCCCTCAATCGATCAGATGAGTAATCCAGAATTACTGAACACGATGGGCACTAAAATCCAAAATTCTCTCACTGCCTCCACGAAAGACGGTAACAACGTTATCAAAGCTGACACCGATGAGGTACTGAACGAGTTTATCAAAAAAGCCTCTATGTTTGGCACTTTGACCATGATGGATACTAATTTGAGCAGTGCAGATTCTGCTGACATCATTAAAAAAGTGTGTGATGAAAAGCGTTCGCTTCTTGACGTCTACATGGAAAACCATGGAGACAAACTCGGCTTTTTTGGATCTCTTTCCATTAAATTCACCTATTTCATCTATTACCATTGTGGAATCATCCCCAACACAGTAGATGCGATAGCAAAGTCACTTCTTGAGAAAATGCGCTCTGAACTGGTCCTCAAAGACGGCGGAAAAAACCTAAACAATCTAATGAGCAAGACACTGTCTCATGCAAGTTCCTTTTTAGCCAATTACCTAAGAGCTGTAAAAGAGTTTAACGAAGGAAAAGGAAAAAATGATCTAGATGCCTATCTCTCCGAACAGTTGCAGCAACCCATTGATAGGATTTGCGAGGAATTCGGCGATACAGCAATCAATCACCTTTTCCCGGAAAAAATCCCCTTTTTCCAGAGCTGGAAAGAAGATAGCAAACATCGCAGCATTCGCATTCTATCCACGATCTTTACCTATCCATTGGAAGCCTATCTAAACTACCGTGTAAAAAAAGAGCTCAGAGAACAGATTCCTTCCCTGACAAAATCCCTTGTCGAATCGAGCACCCAGGAAACTCATCAGAAAAACCTACCTTTCTCCGTTTCCATTACAATGGCTATTAAAGATCAGCTCATTTTATTCAAAGATCAGCTCAGCGAATCTAATTTTATAGCTGATGAAACCCCCATTGAAATGTCCGGAACAGAGAAACTACCCCAAGTCGTTTCTAAGCTCCTCGAGATTCTAGAACTGGAGAAACCCGACAGCGGCATACTGTCTCCATTCAAAAATATAATGTCCTCAATGGTGACGAGCAGTCTTCAAACATCCATCGTCGATGGTTGCCGTGCGTTTTTCGAGTATTGCAGCGAACCGGCCAATTCAGAAACGTTTTTCTATCAGCTTCTCTCTCTCGCCAACATACCTTTTACAGGTCAGGCTCCATCCACTCCTGAAGAGTGGAATCGATTGGAAAACATCTACTCTGAGCAGAAAAGTCTCATGCGTAGTGAGGCCGGAGATCTATTTAAAACACTCATCCATCAATCTGTATCGAGTCAGATACAAGGCCTCTCAGAAGAGGATATGCAACAAATTGCAAATCAATACAGCCAATCACATAGAGATGGATTGAGAGATACGGCCGATCTTCTCGATGCAGATCTTCTGAAAATGAAAGAAACCCTACAAATCCCTTCAAGAAGCATTCTCCATCAACTAGACTCTTTCCTCTCGTCTGTCAATTCCTATCGAGCACCGGCTGCTATCGAAGAAAATCCTCTGTTATCAGGGGCTTTTAAAGAAGGAATCGCTCAGACCCTAAAGCCATCCTATCTTCATCTGAACACTTTAGTTGATGAGGCAATTACAGCAAAAGAGATCCAGAAAACGTTTACGACCGATTCAGCTATCGCTAAAGAACTTGAAACTATCCACAACCTCCTACAACAATGTTCTCTTAAGACAGCAGCAGCAGTTCTTCCTAAAATCTCTCCCGTCTATCAAAGCGCGCTCAATCAGATCCACTCACAACGCGAAGATACAGATCTAATAGCGGCTCTTTTACAAGAACATTTCGAGCAGCTAGAACAATTCAACAAAGAATTTCAAGCAAACGATCTTACAGTAAAGAATCTAAAATCTCTCAATGATCTCTTGAGCCAACTTGCTCATGCAACGGACCAAAGGATCACGGGAGAAAAGTCCGACTTCCAGTGGACAAAGAACCGTAAGCAGATTGAAATTCTCAGTCAGGTTTTACCAGATGAAGAAAAAGAAGTTCTTCATGCTTTTATCGATGCTCTCGAACAATCTCAATCTCTGCAAGATTCCAACAGCCATAAGATTGTCTTACACCGTAAATTGAAAGACCTTCATTTCGACTACTGTAGAAAACGAGAAAATAGCGAACTTAGGTTTACAAACAGCCTACAAACAGCTCAAAGCCGAGCCTGGGAGAGCTTTGAATCTATCGATAGTTCTGCCCGGGTTGCTCATGAAGACCTACAAGGCTCCCTAAACATCATGACAAATGCCCTTGTTGAATTGAGAAAAACCATTCCGGAGATTCTCCCAAAGAGGAATGAAACAAGAGACGCACAAATCGTTCGTTCTTTAGGTGGCACAGTTTCTCTAATCACAGGAGCTGCTACCGCTGCACTGGGAGTCGGCCTTACCCACTATATGGGGACTACCTACGCAACACCTATTTTGGGGGGAGCGATGGGAGCTCTCTATTCTTGGAAAAAGAATCCGGCCATAAACAAACTCTCGCTCCTGAATAGAACGGCTCTAGGCGTCTTAAGCGGATTTGGAGCTACTTATGCTTCTTATCCAACAATCGCCAATACTTACATAGCTCCAACAATACTCTCTGGCACAGCAACTTACATAGCTCCAGCAATACTCGCTAGCACAGCAATAGGACAGGAGACACAGAAAGCAGCTAGTGCCACAATTTCTGATTCTATCGTCTATCCTCAGGTCATGGAGATTTTCGATAACATGTACGAGTTCATCGTAAAAGAAGGACATGTCAAGAAGTGGGCCGTGATTGACTCAGTTAACATGATCAACGAAGCCTACCGAAAGCCGTAAGAGGAGAATACGGAGCCTAGAGTGGAATAACCGTTAGCATATACAGCAACCTGTCTTCTCCATCCTTGGTGCTTTTAGAGTCGTCCATACCAAATCTGGATCAGATTGCTGGCTAACATTCCCCCCATTAGCAATTCCGTTCTCTGTCTGTAATTTTTCTCTTATTAAAGAACTCTTGTTATGCAAATCATTAACCATCTTTTGGGTTATCAATCCAGATCCAACAAGAGATGTAAGGGCTACAGCCATATCAACATTCGGTGACGTTTGAAAAAAAGCTTCATGATAGTTTCTAGTTGCACAATAGACACCATCAAACGCAGCAATTGAGAAAAAAGGTCGTTTATATTAACTTTACACAATCTAAACATCAGGCTTTTTACCTATAAACTCTCAAAACTGACTGGGTCGAGTATTTTCGATTCACTCCTAGAATTATCTTTCTAAATCATTGCGAACAAGAAATCATGAGTAGAACTAGACAATTTATATTTGAAGTTCAATTCTATCTACTTCTTTACTTTTCAATTCTGAAATTCCCTATCCATTATTATCTGAATCTAATAAAACTAACTTATATTGACAACTAGACAGAATAGCATTAAAATAATACACGAAAACTATAGAAAAGGATTAATAATGTCAGTTGGAGATATTAGCAAAAGCGCTTATATTGGAGGTACGCTAGGTACTATCGCAGGATGTTGCATAGGCGGTACAGCCGGAGCTTTGGCTCTTGGCGGAGCGGGAGCCGCAATGGGTTTAAAAGCAGGAGGCTGGATTTTCAATGCGAAACTGGCTAACAAAGTAGCTGACGAACTTTTAAAAGATTTCCATCATATTATCAATACTTCCTCAAAATATCTGTTTACAGGAGGAGTTGTTGCAGGTTCTTTTATTCTTGGGACGCAAAGTCTTCACAATTTCTGCCAACTTCCTTCGTCTGAAAATTCTACAACCTGTCAAATTTTCCCTAATATAGGACTGCCTCTAGCTATTGCCTCTGTTGCTGGTGCTACTGCCCTAATTCACAAAAACATCAAAAATTTACGTCACGAAGAAACTCAAGCAATAGAAGTGCAACAACAACTAGACAAATCAATTAGCAAAGCTATAGATAAATATAACGATAAAACTCAAATCATAACACCATACGTTTCCAGAGAAACAAAAATAAATCCAGACTCACTTAGAATTCATAACGAACTCTCTGAACTTGAAGAAACCCTAAGCAAAGCAAAAGTCAGCACTACATTTTGGGGTTATAGAATCGTTACGATAGAAGGATCGGATCACCCCTTATCCCTTGACGATTTTGCAGAAAAAATACTCAAAATTGGACATTCATACTATGACAACAAATGTCTGGACTCCAAAACCAGTCAATTAGGACTGAAACTTGTAAGTAAAATAGAAGGATTTTATAAATCAACTGACGGACAACTAAAAAACAGAAACTTCATTACAAGATTTTTCAATTGGCTCCGAGAGGACAATTGTGTTTTGAATTGCTTATATTTTCTTTGCTCTCCTCGGTCAAATCTTGAGCTTTTTGCTGCATATGATTTTGTGAGTAGACACCGTAGGATAACGTAGATCTCCCTCTGATTTTCGACTTCTCTCTCTTGCCTATGTCACGAAATCATTGCGGCAGATGCGCCAGATGGCTATTCTGACAGGCAATGAACACAAATAGCTTTTTTGTTGCAGCGACGGGTCAAAACGTCGGAAAAACCACGACGTGTCTCGGCCTCGTTGCAGGCCTGCAGAAACGTCATCAGTCTGTCGGCTTCCTCAAGCCTGTCGGGCAAGAGCATATCGAGACAGAGAGCGGCCACCGCGTCGATAAAGACGTCGTTCTTTTCAAAGATCATTTTCAGCTCAAAGAATCATGCGAAGAGATGAGCCCGGTCCTGTTTCCTCGTGGTTTTACCCGCGACTATCTCGATGGCAGAGTCAACCATGAGGGACTCACGGCTAAGATCCGAAATGCTTATCAAGTGATTAGCAGCCAGAATGAGATCACGGTCATCGAGGGCACCGGCCATACAGGCGTCGGCTCGATTGTCGATCTAAACAATGCTCAGGTGGCGAAGATGCTCGGTGTTGGGGTCATTCTCGTGGCTCCGGGTGGTCTGGGCTCGAGTTTTGATGAGCTCGCTCTCAATGTCCTGATGTGCCGCCATCACGATGTGAAGGTCGCCGGTGTGATCCTCAATCGTGTATTGGAGGACAAGCGGGAGATGGCTAAGGAATACATGACCAAGGCTCTGGCCCGTTGGCAGATTCCCCTGCTCGGCTGCATTCCTTATAACGCCTTTCTCAGCTCCCCTTCCATGAAGGACTTTGAGCTTTTGTTTCAGACAGAGTTGTTAACGGGTGAGGAATTTCGTCTCCGCCATTTTAAGCATATCCGTCTTGTGGCCAGCTCGGTTGAGATCTACAAGAGCATCATCGTGCCTCATCAGCTGATCGTCACGCCTGCGGGTCGAGAAGATATTATTCTGGCCACGTTAACTCGCTTTTGGGACATGAAAATTGCGCATCCCGATGAAGATCTCAAAACGGGTATGATTCTCACCGGCAAACACCCGCCGAAAGACTCGATTCTCGAACAGATCAAAAGAGCCAATATTCCTATGCTCTATGTCCCTGTCAGCTCGTTCATTGCTATGAAAATGATCGGCAGTCAGATCACTAAGATCCGCACTGAAGATGTCGCTAAAGTACGCGAAGCGATTGGACTCGTGGAGAAGTACATCGATTTTGATGCACTGTTGTCTGCCACCAACTCCAAAACTGACTGAAGATCTCAACAGCTGCTAAGTTACGTATGCAGGCTCCGGTCGGACAGGTGCGCAAGAGTGGGCACTGCTTATCAAAGCGTTTGAGGTAGGGACACTCTCCTCGTATCGCGAGGTGGCGAGAGCCGATCGGCTTAAACACCTCCGGCATCGTAGGCCCGAAGAGGCTAAATGATGGCGCTGATGTCGTGCCGCAAAGATGCAGCGCTCCTGAATCGAATGCAATCACAGCGCTCATCTCACTCATCAAGTTTTGCCAGACGGGCAGCTCGAGTCTCTCTACTACGAGGCTGTTTTGTGCAAATTGCTTCTGCAACGTTTCACAGAGTTTTTTCTCATTCTCATCGCCCCACATGAAAAAAAAGCCTGCGTCGAGGCTCTGGTCGATCTTGGAGAGAAAAGCTGAAAGTGTCTCCGGCGGCAGCTGCTTATTGATCCATTTCGATCCCGGACAAACCATGATCTTCTCTGCTTTTTTTGTCGGCATCGAGGCTATGATCTGATCGAGGTGTGCTTGCTCTTTCTCTGAAATGCGCAGGCGTACTCCCGGAAAGCCGCCTTGAGGCAAGGGCTTCTTGTCTTGGAGAAACTGCTGGATCTGACCAATGAGTTGCAGGCGAATATTGAGGTTTTTAGGCACGTCATAGCGATACTTTGTAGCGAGGATGTTGGGCCACTCGCGCACAGATCGAATGCCAAAGCCCACTTTATGTCGGCTCTTCGAAAGCAGTGTTGCTACGGCAGATTTGCAATTGCCTTGTAGATCGAAGACGCAATCGTAGGTTGTGGCTCTGAGTGTGCGTGCGGCTCCGATGAGTTCCCTTTTCGCTTTTTTATCAAAGGCGATCACTCGATGGATGAGGGGATGCGCTGCTACGATGGAGGCAAAGCGTTTTTCCACGACCCAATCGATGGCAGCATCCGGAAATTGTGCTTTTAGATAGTTCAGTACAACAAAAGATTGGATGATGTCTCCAAGTGAAGAGGTCTTTACGATTAAAATCTTACTTGCAGAGAATAGTGGTGGCTGGTGCATGGTAAAGAAAAGTTGATTTAAGCACGAAAACTTCCAGGAGGTCTATGCGCTCCCACAGATTTAAACACCCCAAAGAGCTCTATGTTCTGGCACTCTCGGAACTTTGCGAGAGATTTGCTTTCTGGGGAGTTGGCTTCATGCTGGTTCTCTATCTCGTAGGATATTACCAATTTGAAGATGCAAAGGCTACTTCGATTTATGGTATTTTTACCGGCTGCGCTACTTTTCTTCCTCTCATCGGTGGATTTGTCGCTGATCGCTGGAACTACCAGGCCCCTCTTTTGCTAGGCGCTCTCATCAACGCCTGCGGCTGCTTCATGCTCGCCATCGGCTCCTATTCCCTGCTCGTCCCTTCACTAGCTATCATCGCCTGCGGCTATGGCCTTTTCACTCCTAGCATCCTGACCATTTTAGGCCACACGTACCGCAATAAACCGGAACTGCGCGAGGCGGGCTTTTCTATCTACTATGCTTCCATCAATGTGGGTGTTTTCCTGGCGCTGATCTCTCTTGGCTTCATCGCTCAGGAATATAGCTGGAATGCCGCGTTTGCAACAGCCGGTGTTGTGCAGATCATCGGTCTTCTGCCAATTCTCTGGTATCTCTCCAAGCATAAAGACACAAATCTGGAGTTGAAGAAGATCCAAAAAGAGAGACGTGTAGATAAGAAATCTCTCACGAAAATCGAGAAGGAGCGCGTAGGTGTTATTTTAGCCTTAAGTCTTTTCTCCATCGTCTTCTGGATCGCTTACAACCAGGCTTTCTCTTCCATGTCGCTCTTTTCAAAGAACTACACCGATCGTTTCTTCTTCGGCTGGGAAGTGCCGCCGAGCTGGATCCTGTCGAGTGAAGCGTTCTTTCTCATTCTTCTCGCTCCAATTTTAGCGATTCTCTATGCCTATCTGCAAAAAAAGAAGCTCGATCCCTCCCCTTCCATGAAGACAGCGCTCAGTCTTTTTGTGATGGCTGCGAGTTTCGGCGTGATGATGCTAGGATCCTCTGCGATTCCAATGTTCGCTAGATCGGCTTCCATCAACCCAGGCTTTCCAATCTTTGCGTTCTTGCTCATGGCGATCGCTGAGATGCTCTTGGCTCCGATCGGTCTCTCTATAGTGACCAAGCTCTCCCCTCGCCACCTGACAGCCTTTTTCGTAGGCTTCTGGTACCTCTGCGTAGGCATTGCCTTCTACATCGGTGGTGTTCTGGCTGGTTTGATGGAGAAGCTCGCAAAGCTCGAGGATTTCTTCGGGATCTTTGTGATCCTTACAGTGATTCCTGCTCTGGTACTCTTTTTCCTCGCGAAGAAGTTCACAAAAATGTCTCATGCAAATGTGAAAGTCCCGCCTGTCGAGCCGGGGTTATAAGTGTGTCGAGATATCTGTGGGTAGCGGCGCTTCAAAGAGGAGCTGTCTGCCCTTCCATGAAAACTGCAGGCGGCTCGCATGCAGGAGTGGTCTTGCTGCAATGAGGCTGGAGCGGAAATGCGAGGCATACTGCCGGTCGATTAGAATGGGGTGGCCCATCTCTGAGAGATGCACGCGTATCTGGTGTGTGCGTCCTGTCTTAGGCTTGATTGAGAGAAGGGACGCTTGTGTGCTCAGCGCAGTGCGCAGCTCCCAGGAACTTTCCGCATAGAGTCCGGTACCTACTGGATTCGATCCCCAGATCGTCTGTCCCTCAAAGCTGCTTTTTTTGATGAAGTGGCTGCGGATGATGCCTGAGCTTTTCTTAGGAATGCCGTCGACGAGAGCGAGGTACTCTTTTTCAACAGCTCTCTCTTCAAACAGGTTTTGCAGCTCTTTGGCAACAGCGGGGCTCTTGCCAAAGAGAAGTACGCCTGTCGTGTCTTTATCGAGTCTGTGCGCCAGCCAGACGCGCTTTTTTAACGCCTTTTGAAAGAAGGCATCGCTGCAAACAGAGCGGACTGGCTTATTGAGAACGAGGAGCTCTTCATCTTCAAAGAGTGTGGTATAGATCGGTTTGTCTTGGGCAATGGCTGCCCATTCGATCAGATCGCCCTTTTCTAGCTGCGCAGACGCAAAGCGCTCGACGCGGCCATTAACGCGGCAGCCGTTAGATTCTAGAGAGCGTTTGAGTGCACGTGCAGAACCAGACGGATCGATGCGCTCTTTAAGCGCATCGATCAGTCGGGATCTTCGAGAAAGACGCCAGGACAATTTGGTCATTTCTGGCGGCGTTCGAGAAAATCGACGAGAAGGCGAAGACCAAAGCCGGTCGCCTTCGTGGTGTTGTAGTGTTTGTTTTTTTTGCGATAGCAGGTTCCTGCGATATCGAGGTGTGCCCAAGGCACTGATCCGGCAAACTCCTGCAAAAAGAGCGCGGCTGTAATCGAAGAGGCTGTTCTTCCTGCGGAATTGACCATGTCGGCCACATCCGATTTCAGCATCTCTTTGTATTCAACAGGTATCGGCATGCGCCAAAGCGCCTCTGTCACTGCATCTGATGCTGTCATGAGATCGCCTGCTAAGGCATCATTGTTACAGAAAAGCCCCGAAATCTCTTCGCCCAGCGCAATGACAATGGCGCCGGTTAGCGTCGCTACGTCGATCATCGCTGTCGGCTTCAGATGCTCTACGGCATAAGCTAACCCATCGGCTAAAACGAGTCTGCCTTCTGCATCGGTATTGGTGATCTCAACTGTTTTGCCGTTCATCGCTCGATACACATCGCCAATTTTGTAGCTGTTTGCATCGATCGAGTTCTCCGATGTCGGCACGACCGCTGTTACATTGACCTTTAGATTGAGCGCGGCTGCTGTTTGTACGGCTCCCAGGACTGTGGCTGCACCGCCCATGTCGCACTTCATATCCAGCATGCCATCTGTGGGCTTCAGGCTTAAGCCTCCCGAATCGTAGGTAATGCCTTTGCCGACGAGGACAACATGTTCCTCGGACTTAGGGTCACCTTTGTAGGAGAGCACGATGAGGTAAGGTTCTTGAGATGAGCCGCGATTGACAGCTAGGAGCAGACCCATTTTCTCTTTTTCGAGCTGCTTTCTCTCCAAGAGGGTGAGCTTCAGGCTGCGCGAGCGCTTTTCTAAGCTCTTGGCTGTCTCTGCCAACATCTGCGGCGTGACATCATCGGCATTGCCGTTGATCAGCTCACGCACGAGATAGACGCCGCTGGCGATCGTATACCACTTCTTCAGAGCTTCCTCTTCCGACTGATCGAGGCCAAGAAAGGTCACCTCTTCTAGCAGCACGCAAGGATTGTCTTTAATCGAATCGCCTTTCAGGTGTGTAAAGGCGTAGTTTGTAAGGAAGATTCCCTCTGCAACACCGCGTAAAAGCTCATCCCGCTTCATCTCCGATTTGGGAAACAGCAGGCAGAGGCTCTTCACTTTTTTTGCTTGGGCCATGCGAGCGGCTGCCGAATAAGCGCGTCTGAGCACTTCGGCATTGACCTTCTCTTTTTTGCCTAAGCCAAGGAGAAGAATCCTTCCCTTTGTGCTGTAGGCAAGTAGCTTTTCGCCAACTTTGCCTTTAAAGTCGCCACTCGAAAGGGGCGCTTCAATGGAATCTTTCCAAAGAGAGTGATCTGCAGCAGGCTCAGCGCCTTCCCAAAAAGGAAGAACGAGAAATTCACAGCCGTCGCCGCATTTCGCTAGCTCCGGCTGACAAGTGATTTGCAATGCCATAGGCTAAAACGGTATCTCGTCGTCGTAGGTTCCACCGGCGGGCTTTGGTGCCGCTGGAGCTGCTGGAGCTGCGTAAGGGTTGTAACCGCCGCCTGTAGCCGCACCCTGAAAACCTGAAGGAGCTGCGGCTGGCGCGGCTGGAGCTTCTTGGTGAGAGTACGCCTGAGGACCTGCTTGCGCTTGCGTATCTTGCTGCGCGCGGTCGCTTTTTCCAAATGGGCTAAACTGAATGTGTGTCGCAGTAATGTTCATGGAAATTTGTGGTTTTCCATCGCGGTCTGTGAAGATCTCCGGCTTTTGCAGATCACCGAAGACAATGACAGCAGATCCTTTTTTCAAAAAAGAGATCATCTTATCATATTGTTCGCCCCAGATGGATACTCGCCACCAGATTGTGTCATCAGCATTCGCTTTTCTGACATGTGTTGCGATACGAAGAGTTGTTACCTTTTTTCCCGATGAAGTAAAGCGTACTTCTGGATCAGCACCTAGGTGCCCAGCAATAGTGATATGGTTCACAAATCCACCCCATTTCTTTTTTTAAACCATTATCCCCTCTATGGACTATCGGGTCAAGGCGGATTTTTTGGAACGGGCACGAATTAAAAGAAAGATTCCCAATGCGATAAAGGGGACGCTGAGCCATTGGCCCGTCACTCCGAAGGAGGCATCCACGAGCCTGCTCTGCTCATCTTTGATGAATTCAACGAAGAATCGGAAGGCAAAGACCAGAATTAAAAATAATCCTATTAACCAGCCTTGCGCCTGCAGTCTCTTTGGCTGATAGGAAAAACGCCACAAGAGGAAAAAAACCGCAAAATAGAAGAGTCCCTCATAGATCTGCACCGGATGGCGAGGGGTGGGATAGCTCCCATCTGCCGGATGACCAAATAAAACGGCCCAAGGCACGTTTGTCGGAGTACCTAAAATTTCTTGATTCACGAAGTTGCCCAGGCGGATAAAACCTGCGGCAAGAGCCGTTGGAATGGAGACGAAATCGAGGAGGCGCAGCCAGGTCAGTCCTGGATCCTGCTGCTTGGACCAGCGAGTAAGGATCCAGATTGCGAGAAGGATGGCCAAGGCAGCACCATGGCTCGCCAGCCCACCTTCTCGAATTCGCAGAAGCTCCAGAGGATCGCGTAGGTATTCAGAGGGCTTCTCGTAGAAAAGAAAATGGCCGAGCCGCGCTCCGAGCACCGTCGCGACGATCACGTAGATCGTGATCTTGTCTGTGACTTGTAGTGCTTTTTTCTTTAAATTCTGAACAGAATCGCCCAGCTTCTCTTCCCAGCAGAGTCTCGCAACAGCAGAGTCGGGATCGGGGCATCGGCTATGCTTTGCATCTTTTTCGAACTCATCGATTTTCTTTTTTGCGATACCGCTACAAGCCCTTTTCCTATCGAGGACGAGCGTGCGTAGATCCACTTCACCTAGAATCTCGCTTTTCTCAAATTCAGGATGCTGTAGGAAGTAGCGAAATAAAATGTCCTTGAAAAGAGGAAAGCCGATGGCGAATCCTAGAGCAAAAAGCAGACCATACCACTTGATTGGCCAGTTCAAGACCGGGATAGTGAATAGGTCTGGGTCAGGATTCCAATAAATCATATGCAACAGCATGGGGAAAAAATGTTAAAAGTCAAAGTGATCACTGTCGGAAAATGCAAAGAATCTTGGCTTCAAGAGGCTCTGGCTGAATATGAGAAGCGCTTACAAAAAACGCTCGAACTCTCCTGGATTGAGGCAAAGAATGACGCGCAACTCGAAGCTCTTTTGCTGTTAGAGCCTTTTATCGCTCTCGATCCAAAAGGAGAACTGCTAGAGAGTCCTGCTCTTAGCAAGAAACTGATGCATCTTTTTGAAGAAAAAGGATCCAGGTTAACGTTTGCCATCGGAGGTCCTGACGGATTTACTCCAAAACTTTTGCAAAAGGCTCTCTGGCGCTGGAGTCTATCCCCCCTGACCTTTACACATCAGGCGACCCGCTTGATTCTCACAGAGCAGCTCTACCGCTCGCTAGAGATTGCAAAGGGATCGCCCTATCATAAGGAATGATTGGAGACTGTCGTTGATTTAAGCTTCTGTCGATTTTGAGGTTCTTTTGAGCCGATTTTTGACGTTTTTTGCAGGGGTAATATCGACAAGGGTATATTACCCCTGCAAAAAACGTTAAAAAGCGGCCAAAATAATCCACAAAATCGACGGAGCCTTAATTCAACGACAGTCTCTTAGACCTTATATTTGAAGTAGAGAATCGCACCGCTAATCAGTGCAGATCCGATCGCTACATCGATCGCTCCACGTAAATCGAGAGCAATGGGCAAGAAGTTCATGGACATGCCCAGCAGCATCATCGATCCGATCAAGATCCAATAGGACGGAGCGTAGATCTTGCCAATAGAAAGGGGCATTGGCAGTGCAGCGATGCGACCGGCCACTCTGGTTACCGTCTTTCTCAAAACAAACTGACCTTTTAGAAAGCCTACAAGAAGTCCCGCCGAAATCAAAATGGCAGCGCCTCGCTCTGAGGTGGCAAAAAATGAGGAGATCCCACTTGGCTCAAAAGCTCCGTAAGAAACGTATTTTAAGCCTTTAAAAAACAGCCAGGTTCCGATTGCAAACCACACAAAACCTGTTAATCGAATACAAAAACGGTGAGTAATCATGGCACGAGAGTCTAGTCATTTAAAATCAATTTTGCAACACAATCGACAAAAAAAAGCTTCCCCTCTACAATTCGCTCAATGGAAGAACTTCAAGATCTTTTCTAACGTCTAATCATAGGGAAATATGAACCTCGCACTAGCCTTTACACGTCTATTATTTGTCATACTTAGCATCTTTTTCATCACCACTTACATGATTGCCGGATCCGGTGGCTATACGCTCAGCAACCTACTCACAGGTGCAGGAATGGGACTCGTTCTTGGCCTTGCCCTGATCGGCTTTGACCTTTTATTTAAACGCTTTAATCTCCGCTCTTTCAACATTGCCATCATCGGTATTTTCATCGGCTTTCTGATGGGAGAAGCTCTAGTGCTTGTTCTCAAGGCGATCCTCGAAATCTCATCTGCTTCGATTCACATGAACCCCAAGGGTTTGGAAATCATCCAAATCGTTCTCTTCCTCTTCGGTGTCTATCTAGGTACGATCATGACGCTTCGCGCAGCTGATGAAATTTACGTTAGCATCCCTTTTGTGAAATTCAGCCCTCAAGCTCAGAAGAAAAAAGACCTCGTTCTCGACACCTCTGTCCTCGGTGACGCGCGTATCATCGATCTCGCCTCCTCCGGACTCGTTGACCATCACCTCGTCCTACCTCGCTTCTTGCTCAAAGAGCTCTATGCACAATCAGAAGTGGGCGATGAGATGGCAAGGAACAAAGCAAGGCGCTCTCTGGAAGTTGTGAAGAAGCTAGAGCATACGCAAGATCTAGAAATGCGCTACAACGACACTGACTTTCCTGAAGTGAAAGATCCGATGAGCAAACTGGTGCGCCTCGCACGCCTCCTCGATGCAAACATTTTGACAGCGGACATCAGCCGCGTTCAGATTTCTGCGATTGAGGGAATCCGCATCATCAACATTCACTCCCTCTCAAACTCTCTGAAGCCTCTGATGCAGGCGGGTGAGAAAATCAAGATCAAGATCCAGCGCTACGGGAAAGAGCCTCGTCAAGGCGTCGGTTACTTGGAAGACGGCACAATGGTCGTCGTCAACGGCGGTGGAGCCTTCATCGGCGAAACGATCGATGCGCTTGTGCTTTCCGTCAAACACACTTCTTCAGGAAGAATGATCTTCTGCAACGCCATGGACGAAGAAGGCGGTAACGGCAACACCTATAACGGCTACGACACACAGCATGACGACTGATTCAGCCTCTCCTAGAGGGCTTGGAAACGATATCATCGAGATAAAGAGGATGGGCAAGAGCATTGAGCGCCACGGCTTGCACTTCCTCAATCGTCTTTTCACGCAACGAGAACAGGATTACTGCTACAAGTACCAAGATCCTGTTCCTCATTTTGCGGGCCGCTTTGCGGCAAAAGAGGCGATCGTCAAGGCGCTCGGCACAGGATTCGGCGCTCATGTCCAGTGGCATGAGATCGAAATCATCAACGATGATCTAGGCAAGCCCATTGCCACTTTTTCAGAAACTCTTATGAAACGTTTTGATCGGCCGAATATCTTGATTTCCATTAGCCACTGCAATGAATATGCCACTGCAGTAGCTCTCTGGTTCTAATGATTTACTTGTTCTCGCGTCATCGCGGTATCTACTAAAAAGAAAATGGAAGCAGATAGCTAACAACAAAAGTATTCATATTCTGCGGATAAGCTTTAGCCAAAACTCTCCTCATGTATTCAAAGCGAAGTGTACCCCAGACTCCTGTGCGAAAGCCGTAGCGGATACCTAGATCGATCGCTTTTTGACGAATTTTGGCGTAGCCAAAGAAGTTGAAGGGGTCTAAATGACTACGACGCCCATACCCATTGCTACCGACTGCATAGATAGCCCATCGATGGATATCGTTGATATTGGTCTCCCCCATCACAAGGGCTCTCACCCAGGGCGAACCGCGATTACCGTGGCCGACTGCGCCAAATCCCCAGAGCCTCCAGCGCCAGCTCTCATTAGCATCGAATTCTTTACCCAGAGAAAAATTGAATTCGAAGTCGAGATTCGCATAAGAGGGACAGCTGACGTCGCGCAGAGCTCTAGACGACGTCACGCGCGTGCTGAATCCCGTGGAAAAGCTGACGGGATCTCCTACGATATCATCACACCAGAGATAGCGTCCTTGCAGAGCAAAGGAGCGGAAATTGAATGGCATCTGCGTCGTAGCGGCTACCTGCAGCTCCCCATCGATGCTCCATTCAGGAGAAGGGCAAAATTCCAGCCCTGTATAGACAACGTTTTCATTGAACGGACTGCTGAGCTGAGGCCTGGCTCCTTGCACCGTATTGAAACGGCTATAAGCATAGCTGCCTAGAAAATGAAATTCGTACACATCGCAAAACCAGGGCTGCATTTCCAATGCACCACAGAGCGCTGGAAGAGTGACGCCAAAAAGAGTTGCGAGGAGCCGCTTCATTCAGCTTAGTCCTTGTTCAGTCAGCCATCTCTCTGCGTCCAAAGCCGCCATACAACCGGTACCTGCCGCTGTAACGGCTTGTCGATAATGGGGATCTTGAACATCGCCTGCGGCAAACACACCCTCGAGGCTTGTCAAGCTAGTACCTGCTTTAACTTCGACATAACCCGCGGGATTGAGTTTGATCTGGCCTTTGAGAAAGTCTGTATTCGGTTTGTGGCCGATCGCAAAGAAGACGCCGCCCGCTTCATGTTCTTCTATCTTGTCGGACTTGATATCTTTCAGATGCACTTTGCGCACGATCTGATCTCCCGTCACTTTTTCCAGACTCTGATTCCAGAGGATCGTGATTTTCGGATGCTTCATGGCGCGCTCGGCCATGATCTTGGAAGCTCTGAGCTCATCGCGACGATGCACGAGATAGACCTGGCTACCATATTTCGTTAGAAATATCGCTTCTTCCACAGCACTATCTCCGCCACCGAAGACATAGAGCGGTTTGTTGCGAAAAATGGGCGCAGCGCCGTCGCACACAGCGCAAGCAGTAACACCTTTTTGCCAGAATTCACCATCGCGGGTGCCTTCGACATCTAACCGTTTCGCTGTTGCACCAGTTGAGATAATCAGTGATTGCGCTAGTACTTTCGTGTTCGAGCCTTCAACATAATAAGGTCGTTTGGATAGATCGACAGAGACGACATCTTCGGTTAAAACCGTCGTTCCGAAGCGGACGGCTTGTTCCTTGAACTTCTCCATCATCTCTGGACCAAGAACGCCCTCGGGAAATCCTGGATAGTTTTCGACATCCGTAGTGGTCATGAGTTGGCCGCCAGCTGGGCCGGACATGAATCCCTCATAAAGTACAGGCTTAAGATTTGCTCTTGCTGCATAGATTGCAGCTGTATAGCCCGCGGGACCGGAGCCGATGATCACTAACTTCTGTTCTTCCATTATTCTTAAAACCCCCCAAAAGCAGATCGATGAAAAAATTTAGAGTACCAACATTTTTACACCGCATGCGCGAATTTCCTCAAGGATCGATTTTGAAAATCTGTAATTAAAAAAGGACAGGATAAGCAAGATCGCGAGCGGCAGGATAGGCAAGATAGAAAATCCTGCACATCTTGCCGCTCGCGATCTTGCTTATCCTGTCCTTTTATTCGAAAAATTCCCGGATAACTTACTTTTGCGAAATAGCGTTTTCTAGGGCTTATTTTTGGATTTATGCTTTTGAGATAGGGTCTACATAACCCGACTGTGTGATACCAGACCAGTGAGACTCATCATGTGCAAGATCGTCTCTAGTCTTAGATTCTTGAACTGCCGTAGGACCTTGATCTACATAAGGAGTTGCGTGACCAGTAGGATTAATTGGTGATGCCATCTTATTACCTCTTCTTTGTTTGCCTTCATCAATTATATCATATTTTCGTTAAGATCCTATTAATAATGGGATGAGAGCAAGTTCCTTACCTTAAGGCACTTTAGTTAGAAATATTCGTCAGAAATCTCTTTAGAACGGCGACATGAAGCCTGAATGGCTGAGGTAAGCTTTTCAGGAATCTGCTCTTGGCGCAGCACATTGAGCCCCGCCTGGGTAGTGCCCCCGGGGGTGGCGATCTGCTGCAATAGATCCCGCGGCAGCTGCCCTTTCTGGATCAGCTTGGCAGCCCCAAGGAAGGTCTGAGCTGCAATTTGGAGGGCCTTATTGTAGGTAATCCCCTCTTTTTCCCCGATTTTCGCCATCGCCTCGATCAGCTCGAGGACGAGTCCGGGGCCACTGCCTGCCATCCCGCAGCCGATATCCATCTGCTGTTCGGCTATCTCAATCGTCTGACCTGAGGCTCCAAAAAGGAGGTTTACGAGGCTTCTGAACTCAATCGAGGGATGGGAAGCAAAGGAGAGCAGGCTCATCCCCTCTGCCACCGAAGAGGCGATATTGGGCATGACTCTGGCAATTTGAGCCTTCGAGCCTAAATGCTTTTGTAAAAAAGAGAGTTGAATCCCCGCCATCACTGAGACAAACATTTTTGAGCTGGGATTGAGTTCTGCTAAATCTCTCAACATAAACTCAGCCTGATTGGGCCGAACACAGATCAAAAGCAGATCGGACTTATCCATTAGATGGCCCAGGCTCGTCGCTGTGATTCCAAAGTCCTGCTCATTTTGCTTCGCTTTGGCCGGATCGCGCCTGTGAAAAAGTATTTGAGAGCGAGGGATTAACCTGGCATTTTCTATGGCCCTGCAAAGGATTTGAGCCATATGACCAAACCCCACAAAACCTATATGGTAATTTTCAATCTTCATATCTTTTGGGTTATAGCAATATTCCCATATATCCTACAAAAAAAGATTTGACCAGCGACCAAGTTTTGAGCTCATTTAGGTATAATAGAAAAAGCCTGGTTCTGAACAACATAATCTATTATCAGAAATCTTTCTATGTCGTAGACTATCTGCAAATCAACAAACTGCAATCCTGAAATGCAACGAATTTTACAAAAAGCTTTTGGAATTTACCCCGGAGAGGGCCTTAAAGCGTTTCGTTTTGCACGTATGGCGATTTTCTGGGCTCTTGGGATTATGACCTTGGAGACCCTCTCCGATGGCCTCTTCCTCGAGAAAGTGGGCTCCCACTCCCTGCCCACCGCCTATCTCATGATCGCCCTCCTGATGATCGGGATCTCAAGCTTGATGCTCTATATGCTGAGGATGACCAGCCCTTACCGTATCCTGACAACTGTCATGCTGCTTGGGACTTGCATAGGTATTACGGCGGCCATCTTCCTCCTTGGCACTCCCCCATCCTGGTTTTGGCTGACCTTTAAAATTCTTTCTAGAATGCTTTTCGTCATGCTGATCGCCTGCAGCTGGACCTTTATCGACCAATACCATGACCTGCAAGATGCCAAAAGGGTCTATTCCCTCTACAGCGCCGCCTTCTTTTTTGGGAGCATCTGCTCCGGCACGCTCATCAATATGGCTCTGGAGTCGATAGGCTTTCCCTGCATGCTCCTGATCGGCGCCACCTCGCTTCTGCTCGCTTTTCGAGAAGCGCGCTCCATCGCCCTGAAGATGCCGCCTCCTCATGATGACAGTACGGACGGGATTTTCTCTAGCGACCGCAGCGGTTTCGGTGCGATCGCCCGCCTCATCCGACGCTCCCCCTTTACGATCCTGCTTCTCTCCTTGAGCCTGACCATTCAGCTGATTTTCACCGTGTCAGAGTTCAACTACATGGAAACGTTTGGCCGGGTCATCGGCGGTGGTGCTGAGGGCAATGAGGGAGCGATCGCTGAATTTTTAGGCCGCTGCCGCGCTTGGATCTCAACGGGCAATATCTTGATGGGTCTCTTCTGCTACAGTCGATTTGTGCGCCGGCTCGGCTTGAACAATGCTATCCTGATCACTCCGATCTGCTTTATGATTGTCTATTCTCAATGGGTTTTCAACGATACCCTCCTGATTGCTATCTGCGGACTGATCACAGTCGATGGAATCATGTTCACCGTCGAAGACAACTCCTTCAACCTGCTCACTAACGCGGTTCCGGCAAAACTCAAATCGAAAGTCCGCATCATCAACGACTCTTTCTTTGAACCTGTCGGGATGCTGATCAGCTCCCTTCTTCTTCTTTGCATGGAATCTGGAAGCCGGGTGCTCGGATTAACTCTAGCGATTTTAGCTCTGGTCGTAACCTTGCTATTAAGAGCTATCTATGCCAAATCACTCCTGATCAATCTCAAGGAGAACGCCCTTCACTTTGAGAGAAAAATTAGAGACTGGCTCTCCTCTTTAAACCGCAGAGAAGAGAAGGAATCGCACAAAAATATTATCGACGCCCTGAGAAGCAACCAAGAAGAGATGCGTCTTTTAGCCTGTGAAGCCCTCCTCTCTTTGCCGGGCAGCTCTGTTCTTCCGCAAATTCTCGAGGTGAGCCGCGCATTCGGCACTCCGAGTAGAATCCGCCTGCTCCGTCTTTTTGAAGCGAGTCCTTTCGCCAACGCCCCCCAAGTTCTCGATTCAATCTCTGGCTGGGTCTCAGAGAGTCAATCTCCTGAGTTTTGCAAATGGGCTAATTTCTACCTGGCAAAGCGCGGCCTGCATCCCACGGATCAGATCGAAGAAGAGCTGGAACACTCCGATCCGCTGATACGAGCCGCAGCGATTCTCACGCTACAAAAAAGATCGACCTCTCTAAACCGTGCCATCGCAGCAAAAAAGATCGATCTAATGCTCAAATCAGAGCGTATCGATGAGATCAGCATGGCTCTCGAAATTCTAGGTGAAGGCTCCTCTGAGAACGTTCCGAAGGCGCTCCCCTTTCTTTCACACGGATCGACCCTCGTCAAACGCATCGCCGCAAAGAGCCTTGCAAAGCTGACAAATCGCTCTTCGAGTCCCTACGCGACAAGACTCATTGAGGAGATCGATTCAGCTCGCGACAACACCTTCCGCCTCCACTGCCTCGATGCTTTAGGGAACATCAGAGACTCATCCACCATCAAAGACCTTCTGGTTGCCAGCGTCTACTTCCGCCCGAACGAGCGCAGACGCACCGAGGAGATCATGGTGCAGATGGGGCTCAAAACCGTTCCCCTTCTTCTCTCCATCACAAAAGATATCTCCATCCCGGAGAGAGGGCGCATTCTTGCAGGGAAAATTTTGGGCCGGCTCGCGCTACCACAACTTCAGGCGAATCTGCATGAGGTGATCGCCATCGAACTAGATCGCGCCTATTTCTACTTCTATTTTGGTCATACAATTCAGAAACAGTATCCCCTCTACGACCTTGAGATGCTCGAAAGCGCTTTGATGGCAGGCTATCAATCGGTGATCGACTTCATCTTCCACCTTCTGGGTGCTGCCGGCTCTCTTGATGAGCCTGAGCTGCTCGTGCGCGCGCTGCATAGCCGCAACGCAAAGGTCCAGTCGCACGCCGTAGAGAGCTTGGAAAAAACATGCAGCCCACGCCTCTTTAGACGAATCGCTCCCTTGATCGATGACCTTCCCGTCGAAGAGAAGCTGGCAGCCTGCTTGAAACATAAAAAAGATCTGCCCCATCTCTCCCTATCAGATCTTCTTGCGAAACTAGAACAGTCCCCTTCTCTATATGACAAAATTGTAGCTGCCCGTTTGAAATCTTCACTACAGATGCCAAACTGGAGGCAGGAGCTCAGAGAACAGATTAAACGCTCCGATGAGACCTTTCACCATTTTGCTTACGAGTTATTGCAATCATGAAACCACTCAGTCTGATAGAAAAAGCCTTCTTCCTGAAAAAGGTAAAACCCTTTTCCGAACTCGCTCTCGATCTTCTACTCGCGATCGCCGAAAAGCTCTACTACGACGATTACGATGCAGCTGAGCGCGTCTTTGCCCATGGACAAGCCGCCAACCGGATGTATTTCATCATTCAAGGCGCTGTTGAAATTCACGATGAGAGAATGCTCCCTCTTTATACAATTGGAGATGGAGACTTTTTTGGAGATGAATCGCTCTTCAATGAGCAGCCACGCAGCTATGGAGCCATCTGTCGAGCCGATACCGAACTGCTGACGCTCTCTCGCAGCCACCTCCTCTCCATCATCTCGGAGTGCCCCTCTGTCGCCGTTTCTCTCCTCCAGTGCTACGCCCAACAACTCCCCTGCAGGACGAAAAAGGCATGAAAATCAGAACCAGCCTCTTCCTCTCGCTGCTGCCCACCCTTGCCATCGGTCTTGGGCTCTCCCTGCCTCTACTCTTCTGCACGCTGCCTGAGAGCATCGTTCCCTATATTCCCCTAGCCATTGGCAGTATCGTCGCTCTAACCCTCTCTACCGCCGTTTCTCTTCACATCCTCGCAGGCAAAATTTCGCGTCCTATCAAGAAACTCAACAACTCCGCCTTAGCCATTGCAGCTGGACAATACGCAGAGTCGATCGAGATCCATAGCCCGAGAGAATTGGGAGAGCTGGCCAACACACTCAACACCATGAGCGAATGCCTCCTCGAAAACATCAATCATCTCAAAGAGCATTCTCAACAAAGAGAGCAAGCCTATGGAGAAACTGCATGTGCCCGGCTTTTGCAACAGAACCTTCTCCAAAAAAGTATTGATGAGTGCGCCTCGGACGCCATCGCAATTCAATCGATCTCGTTTGCTTCCAACGCGCCGAGAGGACTGATCCTCAACTTTCCTCAGACTTCGAAAGAAGAGCATTTCACCCTACATCTCGCAGAGGCCAAAGAAAAGGGACTCGATGGAATGTATGAGCTCCTGAGTCAATACAAACTCTCAGATGAGCTCCCGATCTCTTCACTCTCTCTTCTGCTAGATCGAGAAAAGTCAGCGATTCGCTCCAAAGTAAAACGCTTTCCCTCTCCTCTTTTCTGGTGCCATTCTGAAGAAGAGATTTCCAAGATCAAAGGAGAGTTCCAAGCGATCAAACCCGGTGATTTTGTCTTCCTGATGAATCACGCTTTCGTCTCTTTCTTCAAGAGTCCTGAGCGCATCTCCCAGATGCTAACAAAGGTATTGAGAGTATTTGCAACAGACGGCTTAGAAACCTCTGCCGCGATGCTACAAAAAGAGATCGCGTTTCAAACCAAACGAAAAGACATCCTCGAGGATCTGCACCTGATCTGTCTACAAGTACTCAGCCCGGAAATCTAAACCGCACAGGATCGATTAATTCCTGTACTTCCGGAGAAAGTGCCTCAAACGCCTCTTTCGAAATCTTCATAGCATCCGGATTCACGCTGTCTTTAAACCAGTTTCTCAAGTAGGTGAGATAGAGAAGAGGCCTTGGCTCGCTACTCAAATTCGCTCCACCCGCATGAAACACACGATAGTCCCAAAAATGGCACGCTCCCACAGCTCCCTGAAGAAGAAATTTACAATAGGAAGCCATTTTTAGATCGGTGGGGTACATGAGATGCGAACCCGACCAGACAGCGGTCGGACCATTGACAAGATCGACATCTACAAGAGGAATACCGACGGTGATCCCAAAGGGCGGCATGACTCCCCCAAGCGCCCTGAGCTCCTCAAAGAGCGGCATGTGATCGTCATGAATATGCTGCTCTGCGGCGCCTGGCAGCGCTGTGATTGAGCCCATACTGCTCAAGCGAAAGCTAGAGCCTAAGAGACGGTCGAAGAGTTTGAGTAAAAAAGGATTTGCATAGATCTCCGGAGCGTCGAAGGGCTCCTTGAACTCGAGCGGTACGTGGTAGCGACGATCCCCTACTCGGGTTGCATTGAGTATCTCAGAACCATCTTCGCTAAAGGAGAGCTGGCTGAAATAGTGGGCATAGAGCCCCTCAATGTATTCAGGGGAGAAAAGATTGGTGATCGATAGGAAACCATGAACTCGGAAGAGCTCGCAAGCTCTCTCGACCATTTCGTAATCCCACTCTCTAGCTTCTATTTCTTTTTTTGTTAGCTTTATTTGCATAAGCTAAACTTATAGAAAAAGAATTAATAGAGACAAGGAAAAAATAAAAAGGCCGAAGTAACTACGGCCTTTTTAAGTATAATAATTAAGCATTGACTTTGCGCTTTTCGATGTAGTCAATTACATCGGAAACAGTCTTGAGCTTCTCAGCGTCTTCTTCAGAGATCTCGAAACCAAAGCGCTCTTCAAACGTCATGATTAATTCAGTAAGATCGAGAGAATCTGCGTTGAGATCTTCTACGAAAGATTTTGCAGGGCTCACATCGTTGGCATCTACGCCAAGTTGCTCTACAATGATATCAATGACTTCTTGTTGAATCGACATAGTTCCTCTTCATTTAAATAAATTTTACACACAAGTTGGTTTATATAACCATCCCACCGTCTACTGTGAGCACCTGACCTGTGATATAATCGGCCTTATTGCTCGCCAGAAAAAGAACGGCCTGAGCGATATCGTCGGGACGCCCAATGCGGGATAGTGGAATCTTAGACAGAACAGCTTCCTTCACAGCATCCGGAAGCGCCTGGGTCATTTGCGTCTCGATATAACCAGGAGCAACACAATTGACACAGATACCTCTACTTGCCAACTCTTTTGCGAGCGACTTCGTAAACCCGATCATACCGGATTTCGATGCCGCATAATTGGTTTGCCCGGCATTCCCAGTTAGGCCAATCACCGAAGTAATATTGATAATTTTACCGGCGCGGGCCTTCATCATGGGACGAGCAAGCACACGGCAGGTGTTATAGACGGATTTCAAATTAACATCAACGACTAAATCCCAATCTTCCTCAGTCATTCGCATTAAAAGATTGTCTCTAGTGATTCCAGCATTATTAATCAGAATGTCAATAGGACTCCAATCAGCTAGAAGTTTATTGACGGCGGCGTCCACTTCTTTTGAATGCGCGATATCGACGAGAACGTAGGTGAATTTTTGCTCATCAAAACATTTAGCAGCTTCCATCTCTTGAACAACGGCTTTAGCACGCTCTTCATTGGTTCCAAAGATCGCTACATTGGCGCCCTGCGCAGCAAATAGACAGGCGATCGCCTTTCCAATTCCTGCAGTGCCACCGGTAACGAGTGCTGTTTTGCCTTTTAGTGTCTGTTGCATCTATCGAACTCCTTGCGGCTGCTTTGCTATTTGATCCAGGTCTGCAACTTTATCGAGAGACATAGAAGGTACCTTCACACCCAATTTTCTATTCATTCCTGTCAGTGTTTTTCCGCAGCCGATCTCTATATATTGAGAGACGTCTTCTGCCATCATCGCCTGAACGGATTGTTCCCAACGCACAGAATGCGTAACCTGACGGATGAGATTGTCTTTAATCTGCTCGACGCCCTTTACAAATCCACCGGGTACATTCATCGCAAAAGCTATATCAGTCTCTTGAATGGCTGCCTCTAAGACGGCAGGAGCCAGACGATCCTGTGCAGGCTGCATCAAACCGCTGTGGAATGCTCCATGTACCTGAAGAGGTAAAACGCGCTTTGCACCCTTTTCTTTCAGTGCAACAGACGCGACAGCAACACCCTCTTTGGTCCCGGAAATCACGGTTTGACCCGGGCAATTGAAGTTAGCCACCCAAACGCTGTGAGCTGGATAGAGAGAAGAGATGACCTCTTCTACTTGAAGAGCTGTCAGCCCCAAAACGGCGGCCATCGTCCCTTGAGACGACTCGCAAGCATCATTCATCGCATTAGCTCGCACTTTGACCAGTTGCAATGTTTCAGCAAAAGAGAGTCTACCAGAGGCAAAAAGAGCCGTATACTCACCAAGACTGAGACCCGCACAGACGGAAGGAGTCAGGTCGGGCATGCACTCTTGTAGAGTCTTCAACAGGGCGGAGCTCGTGACAAAAATAGCAAGCTGACTATGCTTGGTTTCTGTCAAAAGAGCCTCAGGGCCCTCGAAGATAATCTTTGATAATCCAAAGGAGAGGAGATCGTCTGCTTCATCGAAAAGATCTTTTGCTGAGCGAAATGCCTCATAAAAATCTCTACCCATGCCTGGATATTGGGCACCCTGACCGGGAAACAAAAACGCGCTCTTACTCATTAAACATCTCCTGTAGAGGTTAGAACAGCCGCGCCCCAAGTGAGGCCTCCGCCGAAGGCAGTGAGAAGAATACGCTCTCCCTTTTGAAGGCTCTCCTGCTTAAGGAGCTCATCGAGAGCGATCCCTACAGAAGATGCAGAGGTATTGCCATACTTGTGGACTGTTTTAAAAATTCTATCGGGGGGTAAGTGTTTGAAACGCTTCGCCATCGCATCAATAATTCGAATATTTGCTTGATGCGGGATCAGCCAGCTAATGTCCTGCTCTTGGAGCTCTGCCAGCTCCAAACACTCTTTACAAGCTGACTCCATGCGGCGCACCGCATGCTTGAAGACCTCTTTGCCTTCCATTTTGACATAATGCTGTCGATTTTCGACCGTTTCATTCGATGCCGGCTGGCGGCAGCCTCCGGCCGGAATGACCAGAATGTCCGCTTGACCGCCATCGCACCCAAGGGTGATGCCTGAAAGCTCAAGACCCTTTCTCTCTTTTGCAGCGGAGACGATACAGGCACTCGCCCCATCTCCGAAAAGGACGCAAGTCGCTCGATCTTGGTAATCTGTAATCGAAGAGAGCTTTTCAGAAGCAATGACAAGAACATTTTTAGCAAGCCCAGTTTCAACAAAAGCCTTTGCAGTAGCTAGTACATAAAGAAAACCGGTACAGGCAGCGCCCACATCCATAGAAGCGGCTTTTGTAGCGCCGATCGCCTTCTGGATCAAACATGAAGTACTAGGACACATATAATCAGGCGTCATCGTCGCAACGAGAATGAAGTCGATCTCTTCCGCAGACATCCCGGCATCATCGAGTGCAGCTCGAGCAGCGTCAGCCCCCATATCCGAGGTAAACTCATCCTCACGTGCAATTCTTCGCTCTTTCATGCCCGTACGAGTGACGATCCAGTCGTCTGTTGTCTCGACGATTTTCTCTAAATCCTGATTGGACAGCACCCTTTTAGGGAGATAAGATCCAGTACCTATGATTTTCGCTTTCAATGTACCCATCAATTTATTTTTTAAGAAACCAGCCTCATAAATAAGACTGCTAAATCAGCGGGTTAGAGTGTACCCCAAGTTTCTTTAAAAGTGAAGCCTCTAAACAGCCTTTTGTTACTGAAACTATAATAGCTTGGATATTAACGCTCAAAGAGCTTAAAGTCAATATTTTAAAGGCAATTCTTGAAAGAGCTTTTGCAGAATTCCCCTGAAGATTATGCTTCACTCTACGTATGAAATATCCGGAAGATCTACAGGCTCTCAGCTCCTCATTAAAGAAGCTACCCGGCGTGGGTGCCAGAACAGCTGAGCGCTTTGCCTTTGAGCTGCTTGGATGGTCGCAAAACGACCTGATGCAGTTCGCCGAACAGCTCGCAACCATTCAAGAAAAGATTCCCCCCTGCCCAACCTGCGGCTGCCTGACTCAAAGAGGACTCTGCTCGTTCTGCTCATCAAACTCGCGAGACTCGCACTCTCTTTGTATTCTCGCATCTGCTCGCGACGTTTACTCGATCGAAGAAACAAAAACATTTCGCGGCCTCTATCACGTTGTGGAGCATCTGTTATCGCCTCTCGATGGCAGACACGCAAACGAACTCGACGTTGGTAAAATTGAGAGACGCATCCAAAAACATGAAATAAAAGAAGTCGTCATCGCATTTGACTCAACACTCGAAGGCGATGCAACAGCACTTTTCCTAAAAGAGCGCTTAGACTTACCCACGCTTAAAATCACTCGATTAGCTTTCGGCATGCCTGTAGGCAGTTCCCTCGATCATATTGACGGTGGAACACTAGCGCGCGCTCTCTCAGGAAGACAACTTTTGTAACTCCTCGTTTACTTTTTTCCCAGCCATAGCCTATCATCCAACAACTGACTGCGTACTATTTGGAATCTGATGCCGAAAAACAAGCGACTTCTCCGCTCAGCTGCACTGCTAGCGCTCCTCCTCCTTTCCCCACTCAATGCTGTGGAACTTTACGAAGAAAAAAAGGTTTCGCAAATTCAGATTGAGGTCGACTCATCCGACCCTTCTGTTTCGTTCGATCCTAAGCCAATTCTTTCGCGTCTGAAGACGAAGAAAGGCGATCAGTTTTCTCAGTTTACTTTCGACAACGACCTAAAATCTCTCTCTGAAGAGTATGACCGGGTTCAGCCCTCAATCGAAGTACACGGAGAAGAGGTGACGATCAAGATCCGCGTCCTGCCTCGTCCTGTCATCCACCAGATCGAATTCTCCGGCAACAAGAAATATTCTTCGCGCATACTGAGAAATGAACTCGACATCGAACCCTACACCGTTTTCAACCGCCAGCAGTTCAACAAAGCCTTCAACAAGCTCAAAGAATACTACATCAAAAAAGGCTACTTTGAGTCGCAGCTCTCCTACAAGATTACGCCGATCGCCGGAACGAACGAAATTGATATCGCGATCCAAGTAAAGGAAGGCAAGTCAGGCAACATCAAGAAGATCGTCTTCAAAGGCTTTACCAAACAAGAGCAGAGCGATCTCAGCGACACCATGTACTTGAAGACGTACAACTTCCTCACCAGCTGGTTGACCGGAGATGGCAAGCTGCGTGACGACGCACTCGAACAAGATCGCACAACCATCGTCAACTACCTCCACAACAGAGGCTACGTAGATTCACGGGTCGATATTGAGATCCATGACGATCCCTACAGCGACAAGATCATCATCGAAATCCACGCAGAGCGTGGCACACAGTACCGCACCGGCCATGTTCAGATCGAAGGCAATACACTCCTCACCGACGAAGAGATCCTCAAGCGCTCTCAACTAAATACCGGAGATGTCTTCTCCCCTGAAAAAGCGCGCGACACCTCCCAAGAGATTAAAGATCTCTACGGACAGAAAGGCTACATCGACGCCAGCGTGCAATATGAACTCACCCTCAAAGAAGATGAGCCGATCTACGATATCGACTACCAGATCGATGAAGGACAGCAATACAAGATCGGAATGGTCCACGTTTTCGGAAACCATTCGACCAAAAACAACGTCATTCTGCGCGAATCGCTCCTAGTTCCCGGCGAAACATTCGACTCTAGAAAACTCAAAGCGACGCAGCAGAGACTAGAAGCTATCGGCTACTTCAAAAATGTTAACGTCTACGCCGTCCGCACAGCCGATGATCTCGGTCTCGGCGACAACTATCGCGACGTCTACATCGAAGTAGAAGAGACGACAACAGGTAACGTCAGCCTCTTCATGGGCTTTAGCTCAACTGACAGCGTCTTCGGCGGCCTAGACCTCACCGAGCGTAACTTCAATCTCGCCGGAGTCACAAAAGCACTGGCCGGAAATTTCAGCAGTCTGCGCGGCGGAGGCCAATTCTTCCATGCTCGTGGCACGCTGGGTAAAAAAGAGGACAACATCCTCATTTCCTGGGTCAACCCCTACGTCAATGACACTCTCTGGCGCTTCGGTGTCGAATTGAGCCGCACCTATAGCGTTTTGCAAGACTACGACACACCTACCCGCACCTACGGCGGCTCTGTCTTCGCGAACTACCCATTGACCACCTACTGGACAGCCGGCGTACGCGATAGACTTCGCCACACCTACAATAAAGTCGATTTAAGCAACCCGGACGCATCGGTAGCTAGCGAAGAATCCATTGCCATCCAGAAACAGCGCAACGAGACAAGCGGTCTTCTCTCTGCCGTCAGCGCAAACCTTGCCTATGAATCGACAAACAGCGCCTACAAACCACACCAAGGCTGGAGATCTTATCTCGAAGCTGAAGTTGTTGGAGTTGGCGGAAAGTACCGTTTCACGAAGTTTAGCTACACAAACTCGATCTACATTCCAGCTTCTAAAAAAGGTACGATCAAACTACGCGGTGACCTTAAATTCATCTCGCCTTTTGGATCTAAATCCCACTTCAGAAACGTGCCTTACAGCGAACGCTTCTTCCTCGGTGGTGAGTATACGATCCGTGGTTACAAACCTTTCTCTGTCAGTCCAAAAATCATAATCGACAAAGGTGACGGCCAGATAAAAACAACAGACATTCCTCTAGGCGGTCTCTCCTCCTGCCTACTCTCGATCGAATACAACTACGAAGTCTTCCGCATGCTGGATCTCTTCTGCTTCTTCGACTCGGGTAGCGTCACTTTCGACACCTGGAAGATCGACACCCTACGCTGCTCAGCAGGTGCCGGCGTGCGCCTCGAGATCAACCGCGGAACACCGATCATGGTTGGTTACGGCTGGCCGATCAACCCGGCGTCCAACAAAGACAAACTGAACTCTGTCTTCTTCTCGATGTCAGGCCAGTTCTAACCAGTACTCAAAATCCTATATTTACAAATCGATCCGATCTGTATAGAATGGAATCCTTTAAACAGAAGGTGAACCATGTTCCTAAGCAAAACTTTGTTATCAGCCTTGACTCTATGCGGCCTTGCTACCGCCTCTCTGAGCGCTGAGGATGTATTTGGCGTTGTTAACTTTACAACGTGCGTTACCGAATCTAAATATGGTCAAAAAGAACAGGAAAATTTTGAGGGTATCCGCAAACAGCTCTCTTCCATGATTGAAGACACAGAAAAGGAAATCAAAGAAATTGCTGACAAATTCGGCGATACCGATTTCCTAGATAGTCTTTCTCCTAAAGCGGAAGAAGAGCTCAAAGCACGCTACCAGAACCTCAACGAAGATCTAGCCCGCTACCAGGGTCAATTCTACCAGATCATGCAGCAAGCGAATATGCAGTTGGTTCAAAAAATCAGCTCACAAATCGCACGCGCCTCTGAAATGGTCGCAACAGATAAGAAGATCAACTACATCATCAACCGCGAAGCTTGCTTCTACTACAACCCAGATCTAGACCTCACTGAGCAAGTTATCTCAGCGATGGACGAAAACTATGAAGTAGAGAGCAAAACCGGAAATCTCTCTGACATGAGCGAAGGCATTCCTCTGGAAGCTATGGATGAATCAGCTCTGCAGAACGAAGGTTAAGCAAGCATGAAGTCCTTTACGCTGGAAGAATTAGCTAAAAGAGTCGGAGCCACCCTAATGGGAGACGGCTCGATGCGCATCTCCGGCGTAGACACACTGGATGAGGCGTCTGAGAACGACGCCTCCTTTCTCGCCAATATCCGCTATCGCGAAGCGATGAAAACGAGCAAAGCCGGTGTCATCTGTATCGACACCGAGACAGAGCCACTCGATGGCAAACAGTACCTCATCTCAAAAGACCCCTCTCGCGCCTTTCAGATCATCGCAGAGCTCCTACGATCCTCGCGTGAATCAACCGCCTTTACAGGCATCCATCCTACAGCCGTTATCGACCCAACAGCTACAATCGGAAAAGATGTAAACATCGGTCCCTTCGTCGTCATCGACAAAAAGGCTGTCATTGGAGATCGCACCACGATCTCTGCCCACAGCTTCATTGGCACATCCGTGACTCTCGGAACAGATTGCCACATCTACCCCTCCTGCACCATCCGCGAAGAGTGCCAGCTAGGCAACCGCGTCATTTTACAAAGCGGCTGCGTCATCGGCTCCTGCGGCTTCGGCTACATCATGGATGAAAAAGGCTGCCACCGCAAACTCGAGCAGCTGGGTCACGTCGTCTTGGAAGACGATGTCGAAATCGGCGCCAATGCGACAATCGACCGCGCACGCTTCAAAAAAACGATCATCTGCCAGGGCACAAAGATCGATAACCTGGTACAGATCGCCCACAATGCCGAAATCGGCGCGCACAACATCTTAGCTGCGCAAACAGGCGTTGCAGGCTCAGCAAAAACAGGCCACCACGTCATGATGGGCGGCCAAGTCGGCGTCCTCGGGCATGTCACTGTAGACGACTACACCATGGTCGCCACCCGCAGCGGCATCAGCAAATCGCTGAAAACCGGCAAATACCGCGGCAGCCCCGCCATCCCGATCCCAGAGTACAATCGCCAGGAAGTGCATGTCCGCAAACTCAAAGAGTATGCAGAGCGCCTTAAAACCCTGGAAAATAAGCTGGCAAATCTGCCCAAGTAGCTTTTCCTAGTAGAATTTCAACAATTTCGTTATGAGTGGGTCTATGATCGAGATCTACTTCAAGACAATTCGAGATGAGGAGTTCAAACGCACCGACGAAGTACGCGCCGGATGCTGGATCTACGCCCGCAATGCGACCTTCGACGATCTCTCTAAAATCTCAGAGCTCACCACTCTAGATATTCCCGATCTCAAAGATAGTCTCGATAAGTATGAAATCCCCCGTATCGAGAGTCACGGTAATTGCGTCATCTTCTTCACGCGCTATCCGGGTCAGGGAGAAATCGGCCTCCATACCGAGGCTTTAACCATCATCCTTACAGACACCTACCTGATCACCATCTCTCCGGACAGCAGTAACATCATCGACAATATCCTAAAAATGCACCTGCATATCGCCACGACGCAAAAAGCGAAACTGCTACTCTATATCCTTCTCCGCATTACACAGGACTTCACCTCGGCCATCAAGAACTCTCGCCACGTTATTTTGCTCCATGAAGAAGGGAAAATCGATGGTAAGGCGATCATTGTCCTGACCAAGAACGAAGAGATCCTCAATCAGTACCTCACCTCACTCGTGCCAATGAGAAACCTCCTCGAGGCCCTCTCTACAGAGCGCTACCTTACTCTCTACGAAAAAGACCTGGATCTACTGCATGACCTGATGCTCGCAGTCCACCAGTCAGAAGATCTCTGCCGCGTGAACGTCAAGAGCATCCGCTCTCTGAGAGACTCCTATCAGATCATTTTCACAAACGATGTCAATAAGACGATCAAGAGATTGACCGCGCTGACGATTATTTTCAGTATTCCAACAATGATGGCGTCGATCTACGGGATGAATGTCGCTTTGCCTATGCAAAACTATCCCCACGCTTTTCCGATCGTGATGGGCATTGCAGCAACGAGCTGCCTCTGCGCCGTCATTCTCTTCTTAAAGCAGCGATGGTTGTAAAAAGAAAAACAGGATCCGCTTGCGCGGGAGGATCGACGAAACGTCGGCAGGATTTGCAGGATATAAATAGTAGATCTTGCCAGATTTTCTAAGCGAAGCGTTTGAATATTAAACGAGTAGAATCGCAGGGTTTTCCAGATACTTTTGGACTGTCTTGATGAATTTCGCCGCTTCAGCACCATCAATAACGCGATGATCAGCAGAGAGAATCAGATTCATCTTCTTGCCGGCCGACACGACACCGTTTTTAACACGGGCGCACTCTTCAATACCACCGATAGCGAGAATCGCTGCTTGAGGAGGATTGATGATGGCTGCAAATTCGCTCACACCAAACATACCCAAATTCGAGACGGTAAAGGAACCGCCCTTATACTCTTGAGGATCGAGCTTGCCCGCTTT
>JAJFMM010000150.1 GCA_021772165.1 Chlamydiota bacterium
GTGAACGTTGCGATGATTTTCGAGGTAACGAGGCTGGTACACGCGTGGGATTTGTCTCACCGTCTGGGAGAGAAGAATGAAGTAGCCCCGATAGCTTCGGTTTCGCATGCGTTGGAAGCGGTTCGGAAGTTCAATTCGCATGGTCTACAGGAACTCTAAGATGTCTGACCAGCGCTCACACGGCTCCCCCGAATCCTCGCTCCAATGTTCATCTGAAGAAATCGAACAAGAGATTGCGGAAAGAATCTTGGAGCTCGCCCCTTACGCACGATGGCTGGTTTCTCGAACCCCGGAGTCAGTCGCAAGACATCTGAACATGCTGCCCTCGCAGTCGAGGCATTCATTCTTGCCTACGCAGGCTTCACACGTCAGCAGATTGCCCGCTTCCAAGGAACTTCCCGAATCGAAACTATTTCGAAACGGGTAACGGAAGTGAAGATTCATCTTCAGGAAGTACGGAAAGAATTTCGCGACTGAGAATGGACTGTGTAAGCTTCCATCAACCCAGCGTTCCCCACCGCTCTCTCAATTTTCTCGAAAACCTTTTTGTCTGTTGCAACTACTAACACCGGCCAAATCCAGTGCTGAGTCCATTCTTGATGTTCCGAATGAAATCAGACTTTCCCATTTCAATCTCTACTCCCAACACTTCCTTACCATTCCATGCCAAAATATCAACTCGACCGCCATGCTTGGCGGTGTCAACACCTTCCTCTTTATGAGAGATGACATCCTCTGTAAGAACTACATATCCCAGAAGATAATCTTGGTCTTGGGAAGCGAGCAATGTTCAGATGTGTATGCGTTCGTAATTCTCATTTGCTGCCAGGGGCGCATCGTGTATTGTGCGGAAGGAAATAAACGGCGTGTGCGAAATGTTTCCTTTATAGGTTTCCCTTTAACACAACTCGCACTCTCTTCGGAATAAGTAATCCGCACTTTGCAAGTTGTATTTGAATTTTCGACATTGCTCTTTCATTGGTAGCGACTATGAGCATTCTTGTAAAGCCCGTGAGCAATCCGTTCTTGATGTTTGAGATGATGTCTGACTTTCCAGTTTCGATCTCGACGCCGAGGATCTTGTCGCCCTTGCGAGCGAGGGCATCGACTCGGCCGCCCACGCGAGGGGCTTCGAGTCGAGTGGTGTATCCCTGTTGGTCGAGGTGTCGTGCGTACCAGCGTTTCCAGTACTTGTGGGTGAGGGACTCTTTGGCTTGTCCGCGATTTTGTAGCTCCAGGCCTTTACGAGCATCTTTGGTGAGGCGAAGGAGCGTCTTGCGAGTTCTCCCCAGACTCACTCATCGAGCCAGCCGTTCTCTATGAGGTCACGCTTTACGGTAGTGCCTTGGCGTGCACTGATATTGAGTCGGCTGTACCGCTCCTTCACACCGTCCTGTCGATACAGGACCACATCTTCTAGAAACGATAGCGACGCCTCTGACAGGGTAGTATCATCAAGCGGAATCCCTGGAACCCGCCAAATCTTGTCCTTTCCAGTAGCCGCGCTGAGGGAACTCGCTAACGCCGCAGAGGGTTTTTCAAGGTATTTCACCAAATCTTCGTCTGTTGTCTCACCTTTTCTTACCGGAACCTTTGGGAATTGAACTAAAAACGGTTCTTGCCATCGCCCTTGAAGTCTTACAACGCCTTGTCCTAGTGGAAGTGATCTCAAGAATCGTTTGTCATCTTCACCCATTCCTAGCAATGCGCCAGCCTTATTGACATCACTCGGTTCACGCATGTTCATTCCTATAGTGGCAAAAGAATTACCAAGCGCTGCACTGGAAATGAGATGCGGATGTTGGTCGATAATGATGACGCCGATGCCTAGTTCTCGGCATTGTCGTATGACCATGTCGATGACCGTTTCTTTTGCTCTTTGCTCTTGTCGGTAGAAAACGTGATGTGCTTCCTCGACAAAAATGACAAGTTTCAGTTCTTCTCGACGCTGTTGTGATAAGAAATGGGAATAGAGCCAGAACAAGAGACTCGGAACGACCAACTTCTTTTCGTTGGTACTCAATCCATCCAGTTCTATGATGGTTCGACCTTGAGCGAGTTGTTTCACCAGTGCTTCTTGGTCAGCAGGTTTAGTATCCGACATCTGAGAAAACGCAAAGCTTTCGAGCGCACGAAGCGCAGATACCTTCCACTGACCAGCGCGACCTTTTTCCTCAGCTCTTTCTAATTCCTTGAGGACATCTTGTACGGTCGGCCAGTTCTCCAATTCGGAATAGCATGTAGATATGGCTTTCTGTAGAAGTCGGCGTGCACCGTCGCCAAGTGTGTAGGCAGCGGCAAAGAAATCTATGAGATGGTTTATGTATAGGTGCTTCTCAAGACCTGGCGGCGCGACGAATGGATTAAAAAGCATTGGCGAGAGTTTTCGCCCTGGCGTATAGATCTGAACCGGCTTTGTCATCCGAGGGAGCATGTGCCGCGCCGTACGCTTCCAGTCCAGGAACAACCACGGGATTCCTCTGTTCGTCAGTTGCCGCAATAAGTGAAATGAGAGATTTGTCTTTCCTGCACCACTCCGACCGTAAATCCCAACGTGCTGCATGAGTTCTGGGATTTGCAGACCAACTGGCCACTTTTCCTGCTCGTAACGTACTGTGCCTAAATGTAACGCTCCTTTCGCCTTCTCTTCGGGTGGCAGTGACAACAGCGGCTTACTCTTGAAGTCTGTTCCAAGATGCCGATACGCCTCATTTAGAATCTTCCGTTCTATCAGGTTCTTGAGGCGAGGATTGCCGGATTCCCATACTCTCATCCAATGGTCTACGTCCTCTGGCATGAGCGGTCTCAATTTGCGAGCGACTTTTTCGAGTTCCATTACCACTCATAGAAAAACATGACTCAAAAGCATCGACCTGATTTGCCATCCAACCCGACTACTTCAATTTGTTTCGCGCAGGCAAGGCTACGCCCAATTGCTTGAATAAAGTATTGAGCCTTCTTCTCGTGAAAAATGAAAGCGCCTTGAATTGATTGATACCGATGACGGTGACGTTACCAGAATCTTCATCTCTCCAGACTGTCAGATGCTCATTCAGTAGCCGGTCAATAGTAGAAGGTGACCTCTGTCTTGAGAATCCGACAAACAACACGTCGACCACTTTGTCGTAATTCAGTGAGTATTCGCTCGTGCTTGGTATTTCCTGAGTTACCGCCATTCTTTTCTCTATCGAACGTTTCTCTCCTTATTAAGATTTGTGTACTCCGTTGCGATGTTTCAAAGAAACGATGTAAACCGCATCTACGCTTATTAACACGTTATGCGTTGGACTAAATGGTCTCTGATAAGAAGCGGAGTTTTTCTACTTCCCTTGAACGGCGGGCACGGGAACTTATACACACTGGCCAGGATAGTGATGCTATTCCGGATTCAGAAATCTTGGAGAGGATCGCGCTGACAGTAGAGCATCTAGAAACTCTGAAGACACATGAGCATAGCTTTCTAGAGAGCATTTTGAATTCAGAGGTTGATGTCGGGACGCAGATCTTGCAGCTTTCCCCACCTGGGAATCAGGCCTATTCACTTGACGCACGCGACAAGACCGTAAACAAGAAACTGCATGAACGACTCAGAGGAAAGCTCATGGATCTGGAGTCGGAGAAAAGGAAACTACGGGAGAGGCTCCTCATTTCGGAGAGGCAGCTGCAAGGCGAACTACTCGAGTTGCTTCAAGAGCATAATCAACTGGCAAATCAGCGCTTTTCTTAAGAAAGCAGTGTTCGTGATTTCGAGATGAAAAAGCAATCAGTTCGGAGATGCGAGAAGTGCGGAAGGCACATGGAGGAAGGTCAGGACGTATATGAGTTGAGCAGAGGGCTAGTGGGATTCGAAAACACGGTGGTTTTGTTACAGCCCCCGGTTCTTTTTTGCAGCCCGGAATGCCTGATCTCGTTCTTTACGACCAGCGAAGACTTACCAGACGCACCAAGTCGAACACCGTGACGAGCCCGCAATCAAAACAACAAGAACACTCAATATAAGAATGGAGAGAACGGAAATATTTCAAACAGTGCATAGAGGCAAGCGTAAACAGAGGGTGCTGTATTTTCTCTATCAACCGCTAACTGCAAAACAGATTTCAAAACACGCTGGTTTCTCCCCTCAATCTTGTGAAAAAGCCTTTCGAGAGTTGGCTAACTTGGGACTTGTTACATGCCTGAACGCCGGTGCCAGGCGTTCCAGGTTGTACTGGCTCACGGAGGCAGGTGAACAGTGTCAAATTGACGTTTCGAAAAGGACAAAGCTTATCCCTCTGAGAAAAGAGTTTCCGCGCATACCCTGGCCAATCTATGGAAAAGTACTCTATTCGCACAGAATTGAAGTTGTGAAGGCCCTCAATAGGCCTCAGAGGCCCGCTACACTCAAACGCACGGCTCTATGCAACAATCCGTTTCTTAGAATGAGTGCCCGAAATTGCCTAGAAGTACTTCATGTCTTGATGAAGGAAGGAATTGTATCGAGAAGTAAACGCAAGCCAAGTTTCATGTTCTACTACGAACTAACTGAACTCGGCTCGAAGGTTCGAGAATTGCTTGTGAAAGCTGAGATAGGTCCACGAACGTAATCCGTATCTAACTATAAGGCGACAGAAACATCTATAGATTGGCTTCTACGTGCAAGCATGAGCTCAGAATGAAATTAAAGACCTTCAGAGGCACAAGGGAAGAAGTTGAAAGAGCAGCACCGGAATACTCAGACGAGACGTTACTCAGACTCGGCTACTTTTTTGCTGGCAACAGGATTCTTCACCAGTTTTTGAAGCATCCCCTTAATATCCCCAAATTCACCCGTAAGAGATTGATTCGTTTCTCTTAAAAGACGATTCTCTTGTTCCACCTCAAGGGCCTTTCTCTCCATCTCCGAAACTTGAGACAGTTCATGGTCTCTCACTTGTTTCTCTTCTGAGATAAGACTTGCGTCGATATACCTTCTCCCCTGATTGGATGTATAGGTCCAACCATACCTACGATTCAACTGAAACTCGTTCAAGCCTTGGTTTACATAGTACGTAGCCGAAGAATGCCGGAACAGGTGAGGATAGAATCTCTTTTCAATTTGTGACCGTTTCTTGATGCGAATGAACATACTCTTCACACCACTGTACGGATTTGGAAAAAACGGGTCGTCTTCCCCTAGTGAAGTGATTTTGGATGCGAGAAATGCTCGGATAATATCGTGGCTAGGAGGCCACAACATCGGCACCCATCTACCTTTAGTCTTACTAAATTCGTCCCGAATCCTAAATCTGTAGTAGGGCACACGTCCGTCGACATGAACAATGTCAGAATTCCTAATATTCAGGAATTCCTCTATTCCAAAGCCCCCGTCAAAAAGAGTCGCTAACAGAACCTTTTGTGCAATGGTTGTACATCTAAGGATTATTTCCTCAACTTCCTCTGGTGTCAGTGACGGAACTGTTTTTTCTTTGAACGAAGTATCGATCCAGAATGTCATTTCGTAACACTTGGTGTTGTTTCGCAACAACCAGCGAATGAAATCGATATAAGCCTTCTTGAGCAACGACTTTGTCACAACAGCATATGGCTCGCCATCAGCCTTCCTTATCTTGTTTTCGTCCAATGCAAGCACCAGGTCTTCGCTATCTCTCACGTCAAGCTCGGTAAATCTCTTAGAACCAAAGAACCTGGCTAAGATAATCAGCAAGAAAATTGATTTCTTTCGGGCATGCTTTCCACAGGCCTTTCTCATGTTTTTCACCCGAACCGTTTTTCCTTGTCCACAAGCACGAATGAACGCGAGTATGTTCTCTCGGTTCTCTGCAGGAATTGACGTATCCTGCTCCAACCTCTTAATCGATTGTTCGTACTTCAAATCAATCTTGTGAATATCTATTTTTTCCATGTTCTAAATCGGTAAACGGAGTACTTGAACGATAGGCCTGGTTGTCGTACGGAAAAGGACCAATTGGGAACCGGCCTACTTTTGAGGTCACTGGACCTCCGACTACTCTATTACGCACAGCGTCGGTGAAACATCCAGCAAATCAGCCCTTATTTGGGAAGTCGTCTTTTTAGAAGAATGGACCCGGAGTCACACCCTTGAAAAGAACTACCTCAAATTTTTGTACGGCAAATTGGCTTCATTAACGACGACAAATTTCTCCGTTCAATATTCTAGGTAGTACTTCTATATATACTTTTCGGTTCAGCTGAATCTACTCGGTGTGACCTTACGTCTTTTCTTTGGGGTCTGTTGTGCCGCTAGTTCACGTTCCACTCGCCGCGGTAAACTCTGCGCCTCCGCTCTCCAAGCTGGAGTTCTTGTTGCCCCTTGAGAGTTTTTCCACAAATTCCAGGCCACGTGAGATACTTCCTCGACTTCTTTCAACTTTTCATGCTCTTTTGGGGAAATGGCGACTGTGTCCATCTCTGCAGAATGATTCGTAAACTCATTAACTCATTGTCAGCGCTTCGTGAGAGATCTCTTTTCTTGTTGCTGTCGCCCCGAACAAAGGGAATGCCAATCCGCAGCAACGGCTATTAAGTAGGTCTCCCAAATCTACTAATGGAAGAAGAAGCAATTAGGGAAATGAATTCGAGGAGACGATAGAGTATTTGTTGAAGAGGATGAGGGAGATCGAACGAAGGATTGACTCGATTCGTTAGAAGTAATAAATTCGATGTTAAACATTCACCGCTACTCTTGACGAGTGGGTCCATTCGTTAATTTGTCGATGCCCCCACCGGGAAATGACGATATTGCCAAGAAGCCCGCTCTATAGCGGGGGCGGGATTCGATTTGACTCTAACACGACGGGTGACCGTGAAATACAGGTGAAACCCTCTGGTTTACTCCAACCCGGTAGTGCGACTCGCGACTGCGTCTTACCTGCACCACTTCAGGGTAATCATCGAGAAAAACGCCTGTGCCTCGCACTCTCGTCTCTCACTCTGCTTAGATGATTTACCATCTTCAGAATTCATGCTCGATAGTCGCCGTCTATAATATTGCACCCCTCAACGTTTCAAATTAACGTTTTCTGTACAGGACCACGGCTCCATCGTTCCTTAGGACGGGTTTGAAGCCGTGGCGTGAACAGACCTCAAGTCGTCGATCTAGTTGGGGATCCTGTCCAAGTGTGTAAATGAGATTGGGCGCGTTGGCGTTGACGTAGTTGGTCAATGAGGGGTATTTGCCTTCCACTACAACGTCAATCGACCGGCCTGCAGCAATGCCGGTGTGATCCTTCTTCAATGGCATTCGGGCGACCGTAGAATCTGTGAGTCCCATGATGTCGACGAATTCTACGTCGTACTCGGGATAGTGTTTCCGAACCCAGTATGGGAAAAATCCCATCTGTCCGGTCAGAACGGTTATTTGGCCAGCGTCGCGATACAAGACAGGAAACGTTTGTTCCAGGAAGGGTACCAACAGATTGATGTCTCGCCGGTGTGCGGCATTTTGACGCATCACGGTAAGATCCATTTGACGGTCGCTAAACAGAATTTCGCGCAGGTTGTACTTCAATGCCGCACTATCCATTTGTAGGGGATATGGACGAGGTACATTTAGGCCGGATTGTTGCAGATTCGCCGCAGCGGCGACGGCGCACAGTACCGTGGCAATGATTTCTGGCTTCTGAGTCGAACCTAGGGAGCGGTAGACATTTGTTGTGCATTCCATTGAAAATGCAATGGTCACTGCCGCCAACAATGGAAAAGCCGGAACCAAGAAACGGAAATGTTCCATCCAATCGCCGCCTGAAAACAGCGCAACCAGTTGTGCGGCCAGT
>JAJFMM010000016.1 GCA_021772165.1 Chlamydiota bacterium
TTGCCTCCCAACATACTCTATGAAGAGAGAAGAGCTTTTTTATACACTGGCACAGGAGCTGCTCTTAATCTCCATGTACCGTTCATTTATCGAATCACTTGCAAGTGAAAATGTCGCAAGGCTTGCATCGATGCAGGCTGCGGAAAATAACATTGAAGATCGCTTAGCTACGCTTGAAAGTAACTACCACTTGCAAAGACAGACCCAGATCACCGAAGAGCTCTTCGACATTCTTTCCGGATTTGAAGAGTTGGAAAAGAGGATGGATTGAATCATTTAGTTGTAAAATTCCAAAGGATTAGGTAATTTAAAGAATATGATGGCATTGCTGTTCCTGATCTATTCGTGTGCGATTGTCGCTTTTCTTATAGGCAGACGTAAAATCGGGATTATATTGGCCTTGGCAAATCTTGTTCTCATGCTTGCAATGTACATTTACCATATAAATTTACTACCTCCCTGGGAAATCATTATATGAAGCTGCTCCGGTTTCTCAATGCGCTATTCATCTTAGTCCTTTGCGGGGTCTTGTTCGGTGGGTTTTTCGTTCAGTTTGATTTTCATGAACAGCCTTGCCCTTTTTGTATGCTTCAGCGTCTTTCAATGATCGGTGTCGCCTGTGGCCCCGTGCTCAATTTAAGATATGGAATTCGCCCCTTTCATTATGGAATGAGTCTTCTAGCCTCTATTTTCGGAGCGGCAGTTGCAGTGAGGCAGGTTGCGTATCATGTATGTCCAACTTTTCCCGTTTTTGATAAGCCTGTTTTCGGACTCTATCTTTATACCTGGGGATTGATCGTTTTCGTTTGTTCGATACTAGCGATTTCTCTACTACTTCTCTTCCATAAGAAAGAAGATGAAGCATCCGTAAAAATGAATCTTTTTGAGAAGTTTACGCTTCTTTTCATCCTGATCCTGGCTCTTGCCAATATGATCACCACAGTTCAAGAATGTGGCTTGAGCCCATGCGCAGCTTGAAAGTAACTACTACTTGCAAAGATAGACACTCTTTCCGGAGTAGGTCTTCATACCCAATTTTTTCTAAATATCATGAGAAAAACAACTAATGCCGTCAAAAAAAACACACACAGACCAATAGCGATGTATGTGGCCTTTTTTGCACGATCTTTCTCCCACCAAGTCAACGGACTTATGCCCTGAATCAGAAATGTTGCCATCCCAGAAAGGTTGATGCAAATCACATTTGTCAGAAATAGAGCTAATGCACCCAAAGCCAGTGTAAACTGCCCACTTCCTAATAGCATTCCAAAAACCACAAGTGGAGGTAGCAATGCAACAGCTACCATCACACCAATCAATGTTGCTGATACTCCTGTTGCGAATGCCAGAGCCCCTGCGCAACCAGAGGCTAAGGCTACGATAATATTTCCTATTGCAATGCGTGTTTGCGATAACATTTGAACCAATGTCAGATCCAGCTGAAACACCATACCAATGAGCACTGCTATAATGACCGATGTTGTAATCCCGGCTATACTCGTCAAAGACGCGTGGCGTAGCAGCGCTAAATCACCCAACGTCGAGGCAAGAGATAACGCCACGATGGGACCGATTAAAGGAGCAATTACCATCGCGCCGATAATAACAATCACGCTATTTTCATAAAAACCAATAGCCGCCACAATGGTGGCTAGTATAGACATCATTAGATAGACTTTCGAAAATTGAGCAGCTTCTTTAATATCCTCATAGAGCTCCTCTCGCCCAATCCTCCCAGGCAATTCTTCCTCTTCTTTAGACTTTACACGGGGCAATATTGCTTCAACCGGGAGAACGATTAACCGGTTACCCTCCTCGCTAGGATACTGTTTTTCCAACAAATCCATCACTAGTTCGCTCTCTTTCGCATCTAATAAAATTCTCAGAAGAATTTCTTCGTTTTGCATCTGAATTTTTCTATATTCAAGTAGATTTTGTTCCTAGAGAAGCTCATGAATTCCATCGCTATCTTTCTCCTTCACCATCATCTCAATCAATCTTAATGCCATCGCAGCGCTATCCTTCTAATTCAGAGTCTTTTATTCTGTTTTTGTTTGAGCGTGTTTAAAGTAGAACCAGTATACACCCTCTACTATGCAGGTTGCTATTGGTTGATCGGTATGTCAAGAGATTCTACCCGCAACCATTTAAATCCCTCATATTCAACACAAGACAGGTGCTGATTTTCTAACGTCATCGAGATAAAACTCTGCTTTTCCAGAATGTATGAAATTGCTAGGTTGTGAATATGGGAAATCTGACACGACCGCTTTCAAATATTGAAAAAAGACTCCGGACTGCGAGCCTGATGGATGAGGGCTGGGCAACCTACAACCAGCCGATGACCTTTCAATTGAAAGGGAACCTAGATCTTGCTCAGCTAGAAAAAGCTCTGCAGTCTTTAACCGAGATCCACCCTGAGCTGCGTTCTACCTATTTAGAAAAGGAAGTACGCGTAGAGGAAAAGGTAGTTTTACCGCTCATCAAGAAAGACTTTCACCATATCTCCGATGAAAAAGCTCGCCTGCAGGAAGCCATTCGTTTTATGGAAAAAGAGGCTAGAGAGCCGATCGATTTGCTCTCCCCTCCTCTCATGCGCGCTCATCTTGCTGATCTGGGCGGCAATTCATGGATTTTACAGCTCAACTGGCACCACCTTATCGTCGATGGCCACTCGATTTCTGTTTTCCTCCAACAGCTATCCGATCTCTACAATGATCGACCTATTGAAAAGAATCAGCTGGGAACAGAGACGGAAACGATCTCCTGTGAACTGAATGAATCGCTGGATTATTGGAAAAAGACACTGGAAGGAGCCCATTTCTCCCTGGAGCTTCCGAAAACTAGCGAAACACCCAACGATAACCATCGAAAAGGTAGCTTTGTCAATACAGTGCTCGATCCGGAACTCTCTAAACAGTTTCTCGCCTATTCTCAGGAAAAGAAAAATACACCCTTTCGATGCATGATGGCCGCTTTTTCTGCGCTTTTATACAGATATACAGGTCAGGAAGATTTCATCATTGGGTATCCGATCGATTTACGGAAAAACGCTGAAGAGAAAAGCTTAGGTCTTTTTATCAATAACCTGCCAATGCGCTTTTCCTGTGATTCCAAAACAAGCTATTCAGATCTTCTGACACAGGTTTCTCAAGCGAGACGAAGCTCTAAAGCTCATCAGGCATGCCCTTTTGAAGAGATTGCCAGGGTAATGGGATCTGAAGTCGTTCATCTCCGCCAACCCCTCTTCAATGTCAGCTTTGAATTAGAGAATTTTTCTGCTGAGTTTCTCGATTTGGAAGATATCTTTTGTGAAGAGCTGATTGTCGACACGCAAACTGCTAAGTTCGATCTGTCTCTGAAGGCTTATGTGGAAAAAAGCGGAGTTCGCCTCTATTTCGAATATGCCACCGGCCTCTTTTCTAAAGAATTCATAGAAAGAATGGTCAAAAACTTCCGGATACTCCTTAAAGGACTCCTGGATCATCCCGAGGAATCGATCTCCAAACAGCCTCTTTTAACGGAAGAAGAGCACTACCAAGTACTCACTCTTGGCCAGGGAGCTCTCTCCAATTATCCTCGCGATAGTCATGTAGTCGAGCTGTTTGAAAAACAGGTAAAAGATGCTGGATCTCGAGAGGCGCTTCACTCTTCTGAAAAATCCCTAAAGTATGAAGAGCTCAATCTAAAAGCGAATCGTTTAGCTCGTTATTTACAATCTCTGGGAGTTAAAAAAGGCGATTTTGTCGGCATTTCCCTTTTAAGATCTGTCGATCTGATTGTCGGAATCCTGGGCATCGTTAAAGCCGGTGCAGCCTACGTCCCGATCGACGAAAGCTACCCGCCTGAAAGAAAACAGTACATGCTCGAAGACTCAAAAATCGAAGTGCTTCTGACTCAGCAATCACTGGAGAGCAGTTTTAGCGGGGTTTCTAAAATTGTAACTCTGGACAAAACCGATCCGTCATGGGAAACGCTCTCTTCAGAAAATTTAGGCGTCTCTCTTCTTCCTGAAGACAAACTTTGTATGAACTACACTTCCGGATCGACAGGAAAACCAAAGGGTGTTGCCATTTTGCATCGAGGAGCGGTCCGTCTCGTAAAAAATACGGATTGGATCCAGGTCTCTCCCGAAGATCGATTCCTACACATCGCAAATATCTCCTTCGATCCACTCACCTATGAAGTTTGGGGCTCTCTTCTCAATGGGGCCTCTCTCATTGTCTATCCTCCCGGTCGTTTGGCTCTGGCAGAACTGAAAGAGTTCATCGCAAAAGAGCGCATTACTTCAGCTCTCTTTACAGCTCGCCTCTTCACTCTCCTCGCCGATGAGGCGGATCTGGAGTCTCTGCAAGGCATGAAAGAGATTCTCTCCGGTGGGGAAGCAATGTCTCTTGCCGCAGCGAAAAAGCTTTCGGAGAGATTGCCTAAATGCCGCATTGTCAATGCCTATGGACCCACGGAAAATAGCGTTGTTTCAACCTTCTATCCGATTCATCCGGAGGAGCTCAAAAAGGGAGCCACAGTACCTATCGGCCGTCCGATTGCCAACAGCGGCGTCTATCTGCTTGACCGCAACCGTCAGTTGGTGCCCTTCGGCGCGGCGGGTGAGCTGGTCTGTTCCGGAGATGGAATTGCGGGAGGCTATTGGGAAAGAAATGAGTTAACCTCTGAAGTATTCCTCCCCGACCCTTTTAGCCTCCGATCTAATTCGAAAATGTATCTTTCAGGAGACCTGGTCCGTTTTCTTTCCGACGGAAATCTCGAGTATCTCGGAAGAATGGACAACCAGATCAAGATCCGCGGCTTCCGAATTGAACTAGGCGAGATCGAAGAGACGATCAAGCATTTTCCCAAGGTGATCGACAGCATAGTGCTAGTCATAGAAGAGACACCTGGCGATAAGAAGCTAGTCGCTTATGTTGAAACAGGAAAAGAAACGCTGAATGAAGATGATTTACGCAGCGCAGCGTCTAAGGAACTTCCCGGCTACATGGTTCCTTCTTTCTTTGTTTTAATGGAAAAGTTTCCCGTCACCCCGAACCAAAAGATTGATCGAAAAGCGCTTCCATCGCCAGTTGTCGGAAAAAAAGGAAAAGCAGCCTTCAAAACTGCAACTGAGAAAGCAATTGCCGCGATCTGGTCTAAGATCCTTCACGTCGAACACATAGCGCCTGATGACCACTTTTTCAAACTAGGCGGCGATTCTATTCATGCAATGCAGGTGATTTCACATCTGGAAAAAGAACTGCAAATCGACATTTCCATTGACCAATTGTTTAAGTATCCAGTTCTCTCCGAGTTCGCTTCTCAAACCGAAAAAGGAGGGAGCTCAAAAGAAAAAATCCCCAAACGAAAAGTCCACAGTCCCATTCCTCTTTCTTTGAATGAAGAGTCGTTATGGCTGCTCGAGAAATTTCAGCCAGGCTCTCTGGCCTATATGCTTCCTTTTGCTTTCCGCATAGAAGGGACCGTCGATGTAAAAAGATTAAAGGTATCTTTAGAAAAGATCCTACAACGGCACGAGGCTTTACGCACCCGGTTTATCGAAAAAAATGGAAACGGACTGCAAAGCATCGAAAAGCAGTGTTCCGATGCTTTTATTGAACTGCAACTCAATGAAAAAGAGGGACTCGAGTTCATCCGCAAACAAGCAGCTGTAGGGATGGATCTGACACAATTACCTCTCCTGCAAATTCATATAATTAAAGTGCAGAGCGATCTCTATTTAGTCCTGTTTCGCGCACATCATATCATTTTCGACGGATGGTCGGCCGGAGTTTTCTTCCAAGAGTGGACCGCAACTCAGCCTTTGCCCGATCTGCCTATCCAGTATGGTGATTTTTCCGAGTGGCAAAGAGAATTTTTACAGACCGAAGACGCGATTAACCAATTGGACTATTGGAAGAACCAATTGAGCGGAGCCCCCGAACTTTTTGAACTGCCTTGGGATAAACCTAGGCTCTCCCAATTTAGCGGCAAGGGCGATTGCGCAAAACTTGAATTTTCTGAGGAATTGAGTCGTTCTCTTATTGAAGCCGCAAAACAACAAGGGGTAACAGCTTTTGTGCTCCTAATAGCGGCATATAAAGTCTTACTTTATCGATATAGCGGGAAAGAGGATATTCTCATAGGGACGCCATTTGCGAATCGAAATAGAGCTGAGTTAGAACCTCTCATCGGATTCTTTGTTCAGATGCTAGCCATCCGTTCAAATATTACAGGAGATTTCTCTGAATTCGTACAGCAAGTGAACCTGACGATGTCGGATGCCTATCAAAATGGAGATATCCCTTTTGAAAAGATTGTCTATGAGCTAAACCCCACCCGCAATCCTAGCTATAACCCCGTTTTCCAGGTCGGATTTGGCTTGGAAAATATCGCAGATACATCGATCGACCTAGAGGGGGCGAAAGTTAAAGAGATTGCATTAGAGTCCAAAGTAGCCAAATTCGATATGCATTTGACGATGAAAGAGGTTGAGGGGAAATTCAGGTGTTACCTCGAATATTGCACCGATTTGTTTGAAAAACAAACATGTCAGAGCATGTTGAGGCACTTTGAGACTCTGCTGAGAGGCATTGTTGAAAATCCGAAGGAGAAGATAGCTCTCATTCCTCTCATGAAGAAAGTAGAGCAGCGCCAAATCACAGTTGAATGGAATGATACAACAGCACCGTATCCGAGAGATGAATCGATACCGAGCCTTTTTGAGAAGATTGTTGCTGAACTGCCAGAGCGAGCTGCAATGCGCTTCCTCGGTGAAGAGATGACTTATCGGCAGTTGAATGAAAAGTCCAATCAGTTTGCTCACTACTTGCAAGAACAGGGAGTCAAAAAAGGAGATTTCGTAGGAATCTCACTCGATCGTTCTTTCGAATTAATTATTGGACTCTTGGGGATTTTAAAGGCAGGCGCCGCTTATGTGCCCATCGACGGAGCCTACCCGGCAGAGCGGCAAGAATTTATGATCGAGAACAGCGGTATTCGTGCGCATGTAAAGCAAGAAATGTTCGCGGCTATGAAAACTGAGTCCACAGAGAATCTAGGCTTGGAAGTAGGTCCCCTTGACTTGGCTTACATCAACTACACTTCAGGCTCCACAGGAAGACCAAAGGGAGTGGAGGTGCCGCACCGCGGCGTCATCCGCCTCATTAAAAATAGTGGTTTTTTCGAACCCACTCCTCAAGACCGCGTTCTCAACATGGCGAGCATTTCATTTGATGCGACAACGGCAGAAATTTGGGGAGCGCTGCTGAATGGAGCTTGCCTCTGCATTTTCCCACAGAAAAAACTCTCTCTCGATGAGTTAGGGACATTTCTTGTGAATGAAAAGATCACATACGGCCTTTTTACTGCTCGCCTTTTCAATCTACTGGTCGAGCAGCAACTCTCCTCGCTAAAACAGATGAAATGCATGGCTTCAGGCGGCGAAGCGATGTCTGTGTACCACTCCAAAATCGCCTTTGAAGCCCTTCCAAACTGTCAACTGGTCAACGCTTACGGTCCTACTGAAAACAGCGTTTGCACAACTTTTTATGTCATCCATGATTTGTCGAAAATTGAGCAAAATGTCCCGATCGGGAGGCCAATTAACAATACGACAGTTTATGTCCTCGATGCGAATAGGCAGCCCGTTCCAGTCGGCGTGCATGGAGAACTCTACACCGGCGGTGATGGTTTGGCTAAGGGCTATTTAAAACGACCCGATCTAACCGATGAAAAATTTCTGCCCAATCCGTTCGGAGAAGGTAAACTCTATCAAACCGGAGATTTAGTAAAATTTCTACCCGATGGGAATCTCGTTTATATGGGCCGTATTGACAATCAGGTGAAGATCCGAGGGTTTAGAATTGAGCTCGGAGAAGTGGAAGATGTGCTCCGCCACTATGAAAAGCTCGCCGATTGCATCGCTATGGCCAGAGAAGATGTTCCCGGAGAAAAGCATCTTGTCGTCTATGTCGAGCCAAAAATGGGAGAAAACTTGACGAAGGAAGAGATCAACGACTATGCCGCGTCCAAACTTCCGAAGTACATGGTTCCGAGTTTCTTTATTGTTTTGGATAAATTTCCCGTAACAGCGAATGGCAAAATCGATCGAAAAGCTCTCCCATCCCCTATCGAGGCATTGGAAAGCAGAGCTTTTGATCCGCCCCAAACTCCGATTGAGCAGGTAATCGCAGATACTTGGTCTGCCCTATTAAAGATCCCTAAAGTAGGCAGAAAGGACCATTTTTTCCATTTAGGTGGACATTCGATTGCCGCGGCGCAACTCTCTTCTCTTGTAAGTACAGAGTTTGGTGTTCAAGTTCCAGTCGGCCTGATCTTCGAAGATTCGATTTTGGAAAAATATGCTAAACAAATAGAGAAGTTGACAATGCAAACAGATGGCAAACAAGCGATTACAACGCGAGAATTATTCTGGATCTGGCGCAATCGCGAGTCTGTATTGGATCCTATGATCCAACCGGAAACTCCAGCGCCTGAACCGTATCAATATGAAAAGCCCAAGAAGATTTTTCTCACTGGAGTCACTGGATTTGTAGGGGCTTTTTTCTTGAAGGATCTAATCGAAAATACGGACGCAAAAATTGATTGCCACGTGCGTGCAAAGAATGAAAAAGAAGGGCTGGCCCGTATCAAGGAAGTGATGGAGAAATATCTGCTCTGGAAACCTGAATATGAGAAAAGAATAGGAGTAGTTCCTGGAGACTTAGAAAAGGAGCTCCTAGGGATAGAGGCAAAACGATTTGAATCTCTGGCAGCTGAGATCGATTCGATTTTCCACATTGGCGCCTTTGTAAACCATGCTTTGCCCTATCAAAAATTAAGAGCTGCAAATATCCTCGGAACTCAGGAGGCACTCAAACTTAGCTGCAAAACTCGCACCAAGCCGTTTCACTTTATTTCTACAGTGGCAGCTGTAGCCATCGAATCTAATATACCCATTAAAGAAGATATAGATCTTCGAGAATGTAAAGACCTCTTCAATGGCTACGCGCAGAGCAAATGGGTGGGAGAAAAGTTAGTGATGATCGCTCGCTCAAGAGGGCTTCCGGCAAGTATCTATCGTTTAGCTAGAGTTAGTGGAGATTCTCGCTTGGGCTCAGGACCTACAGGTGATTTCCTATGGCGAGTAGTTCAAGCTTCTCTGCGATTGCAAATGGCACCCCAAATCGACTATAGCGAAGACGTAACTCCTGTTGATTATATCTGCGAAACCCTGAGAGTGATTTCTACAAAACCCGAGGAGATCAATAAGCAATTCCATCTTCTCAATCCACAATCCTACTGCTACAAAGACGTGTTCAACCTATTAAAACAGCTTGGCTACCCACTCGAAATGACCGACTTTCAAACTTGGCGCCAAACTCTCGTTAAAACAGCGATAGATACAGGCGAAGAAGAGCTGAGAGCCCTCATGCCTCTTTTTGCCGAAGTGGATCTTTCTCAAGCCGGAGATCCTCTCTCGTTTGCCTACGACCATGTCACAGAAGCCCTCAAAGGAACCGACGTGAACTGCCCAAAAGTCGACGAGGCACTCTTTAAGAAGTACATCGACTACTATGTGAATACAGGCTTTCTACCCCCCTACCCCAATGGATAAGCTCCTCCCACAACTAAGAAAGATCTGCAGCTCGATTGCACGGGGCAAACGCGACTATGTTAAACAGCTGGAAGCGCTCACCCTTGAAGGAGAGCACCCCAAAGAGATCAGCGACTTAGCAGAAAGCTTCAGCTTGATGCTGATCAAGCTAGAGGTTAGAGAGCATCAACTGCAAGAGGCCCTTGAAGAGCTAAAGAGTAAAAACGACTCTCTCAGAAAAAAAGTCCATATGCTTGAGATCAATATTGATCAGATCAAAAAAAAGAAGGACATTGTCGATGTAGCTCAAAGCAAATTCTTTAAGGAGATCAAAAAAAAGGCAAAAGAGCGCAGAAAAAAAGAATGAAAGAGATCCTGCTTTTAGAACAAAGTCAATCAGCTCCTCCCTCCCTCACGAACAACTCTATCCATATCTGGACCTCTCTCTATAGATCCATCCCATCGGAGTCG